>CAIKKO010000281.1 GCA_903828025.1 uncultured Sphingomonadales bacterium | reverse complement strand
TTCAGTGCATAGCCTGATATCATCGATGAGAGTTGAGAGCTTGCAGGCGACATGGATTCATGTGCGCATCATCTGTTTTACAATATGAACGGCCACTGAACAGAGCGTGGGATGAGTGATGTTGTAAGAAGCGCGGCGAATCGCCCACGAAACGCAGGGAACGTAGAACAGGCTGTGAGTTAAACTGTTTGGCGTTGTCATCAAAAAAGAAGATGCCGTTGATGATGGGTTGGAATGGTGTGTACATGATGATTGCGTTCATCATCTCCAACACCTTCAGCTCCGGATACAATTCGACAACATCTCTGGTCCCGAGCGGAATGATGTTGGCCATTTTGCTGGTTCAGCAGACGCGCCATGCATCGTCTGCCGTGCCGAAAGGGCGCGGGTGATCCCATGACTGGAGCGAGGCCCACATGGTGACGATGCGCTGGTTCGCAGAGATCCCCGCGCGAGCGGCGAGCGAAAAGCCTCTGTCCAAACTGTCGTCCGCTCACCTCGACGCGGTCAGGGGGCTGGCGGCTATTGCCGTGTTCCTCGGGCATTGGCGGACGTTCTGGTGGCCGCACTACAACGCTGGAGCAACATCGCTCCCAGTGCGGCTAGGCTATTTTCTCACCGGGTTTCCGCACGAGGCCGTGATCGTGTTCTTCGTGCTCTCAGGATTTCTGGTTGGCGGCAGCGTGCTCCGGTCCATCGGCAAGTGGCAGTGGCGGGGCTATCTGATCACGCGGCTCAGCCGACTCTGGACCGTGCTGATACCAGCGCTGGTCATCGGTGGGGCACTAGATGTTTGGGGCGGGCGAAATCTTGGATTGCCATTTTATACAGGGCATTCTGTGGCGATTTACTGGGATGTCGCGGCCCGTTTAAGTCCGGCTACCTTTGCATGTAACGCGCTATTTTTGCAGACAATTAATTGTGAACCGCTCGGTTCGAACGGCGTTTTGTGGTCATTGGCAAATGAATTCTGGTATTACCTGATATTCCCGATGATTGTTTTGGCCATATTTGGCAAAGAGCGACTGATCATCAGAATTGCCTATCTTGCTCTGGCGGCGGTTTGTTTGGTATTCGTTGGCCGAAGCATTGCATTCCTCTTTGTAATCTGGCTCATGGGGGCAGCGATATCCGTCGTGCCCCGGCTCAAGCTGCCCAGGTGGCAGGTCTTGTGCCTGCAGACCGGATTGCTCCTTGTCGCGATCGGCGGGGCGCTTTTTAGCAGGTTTGCCAAAGGCTTGGCGGCAGACTTCGTGCTCGGAGTCACGTTTTCCGCCTTTGTCTGGGCGATTGCCTCGTCCGAAGGGCGGGCTGCAAGCATGTACGCCCGAATTTCGGGTTTCATTTCGGCTATGTCCTACACACTCTATTTGGTGCATTTGCCAGCGCTGGTGTTTGTTTCATCGTATTTGATACAAACAAAACTTTCCATTCCGCTAATGGGCTTCATTTCTGCAGGTATTGTGGCAGTATATTCGTATATATTGTACTTCGTGTTTGAAAAGAGAACGCCTCAAGTCAGGGCCTTGGTCAAGCGAATCGTGGACCGCCCGGCTCCCCAGCCCAGTCCTGCGCAATCTTGATTGCTCGATCCTCACCACGCTGCGGCAGGATCGCCTTGCCGGATCCTTCACGCCTAGCGGAACCTGAGCGGAGCTTGCACCATGGTTGACAAGAATGCTGGCTTCTCACCGCGCCAGGCTTCCGCTGTCGGGCCAGAGCAGGCGGCGGCGGAGGCCGATTGCACAAGAACGCTGGGCTTCCGCTTCTGCAATGGCAGTATCGCTTCCATTCTCGCGCGCATCGTCACTATGGCGAAGACGCCCTACGCCTATGTGGTCACGCCCAACGTCGATTTCGTGGTTCGCGCGCAAAGAGATGCAGCGGCGCGCGATCTTTATGATCGGGCTGCGGTGCAGATCTGTGACAGCCGCGTGTTGCGTCTGGCGATGGTGCCAATGGGGTTCAAGCTGAGCTGTCTGCCCGGCTCGGATATGGTGCGGTTGCTGCTGGATCAAGCGCCTGCAGATTTGCGCTTCCTTGTCGTCGGGCCGACCGAGGAGCGGATGGGGCAGCTGCGTGCGCTCTATCCGCAGCGCCAGCTTGCGCTTCTCCCCACGCCGCAGACGTTTTCGCGCGGCGACGGGGAGTGGCAAACTTGCCTTGCGGCCGCAGGGCAGGCCGATTGGGACATCGCGCTGATTTGCCTTGGCTCACCCAAGCAGGAGGCGTTCGCGGCCGATCTCGCGGCAGTGCGTGCAGCGCCGGGCGTTGCGTTGTGCGTGGGGGCGTCGATTGATTTTCTGACCGGCGCGCAGGCCCGGGCCCCGCTCTGGATGCAGCGGTTGGCCCTCGAATGGCTGTTCCGCCTTGCCTCCAATCCGCGCCGGCTGTGGCGGCGTTATCTGATCGACAATCCGAAATTCTTCGCGATCGTTGCCCGTGAGTATGTCAGGCACAGATCCGGCAGCGCCCCCGGCTGACTATTGCGCCGCCGCTGCCGTCGGATGCACGGCAGGCGGAACCGGATCATGCAGTCCGATGGCTCCGAGCATGCCGGGCAGCCAGCGCTGGGCCTTGTAGTCGTAAAACGGGAACGTGTTCGTATAGCCCCAATAGCACTGCGATACCCCCAGGGGGGTGAACGCCCGGTGGACTGCCCTTACATACTTGACCCGCTGGGGAAGGGGAGCCGTGTCATAAGCCCCGGTTTCCCCGATAAACGGAATTTTGCCGGTCCGCTGAATGTAGCTGCGGACTTTTTGCGTGTCGGTGACCAGCCGCTCGGCATCGCCGGGTATGCCATAGACACGCCCAAGCGGCGGCGGCTTGCCCTTGCCCCATGTCGCGCCTTGATGGGTGAAAAAGAATGGTTCGTAATAGTGGAATGTCGGGAAGACATAAGGATCGCTGGGCAATTCGAGCGTCGCCAGCGAATCGACATGGCTGGCATGTTCGCCGCCGATGATAACCGGGCGGGTTGGCGAAACGCTGCGGATTGCGGCGAGTGACGGCCCGAGCACCTTCATCAGATTGTCGTTGGTCAGGGAGTCATGAGGTTCGTTGTGCAATTCGAACCACACGCGCTTGGGTGACTTCTGCGCGAAGTGGGTGGCAAGTTGCTTCCAGATCGCGGCGAGCCGCACGGTATTGGCGTCGGGATCGGTGTTCACCGCGAAAAAGTGGTGACTGTCGATGATCACATTGAGGCCATTGGCCAGCGCTGCATCAACCATATCCGAAACCCGCGCCAGCCATTGCGGATCAATCTGGTAGGGCGGATTGGGATCACTCTGCGAGCGCCAATTGACTGGCAACCGCACTGTGTTGAACCCAGCAGCGCGGATATTGGCCATGTCGCCAGCATCGAGCCGCTTGCCAGGATGCTCGCCGCCCAAAGGGGTTTCGAAATGGTTGCCCAGATTGATGCATGCGCCGATCGGCAGGCTTGCAGGGGGCGTGCCTGCCCAGGCGGTGTCTGCGAGGGATGCCCACACTGCGCTGCCCGTCTGGTACAGCGGCCCGATGGTTGCTACGGCGAGCACGAGGCCGGCCAGCCCCAAGGCACCGCCCGCCAGCCGCCACTGTGAGCGATGGGTGGACGCTACCGCGCCGACTGACGGCGAAGGGCTCCCGTCCTCAGGCTCTGCAACCGACTCGCGAATAGTCATGTCCAAGAACTCCGACCCGGTGCCGCCTGCGGTACTGATCATTGCCTGAGCGGCGTGAACCGGGCCTTAATTTCGGTGTTGGCCCGGTTCAGCCGACGGGTCAACCGCCCTCCGCGTGCGGCTGGCGATCGGGCGTGTTTACCCTAGAAACCATAATCATCGCCAAGGGCAAATACGTTCATCGTCGGCTTGAGCTGCACCGCAATCGCCGCATCTGCCGTCGGCGCGCCCGAGGAGCCCACCGCCGCCACGCTGTCCACATAGACCGCAATCTGCGTGGTCGTCGGCACGTCCACGATCTTGAACGTGGCATTGAGCGCCGCCGTGACCGAGCCGGTGATCGTCACCACGTCACCCACGTTGAACCCGTGCGCCGAACCGAAGTTGATGAACCCAAGGTTGGTGGTGCTGCTGCCCCCGTCGCGTCCGGTGAGGTAGCTTGATGCTCCGGTCACGGCAGTGGGAGCGCTTTCCGCCGCAAGGCACTTGAAGAACAGGCGCGAGCCCGCCACCCGCAGCTTGCTCGTCTCGTTCGTGTGCAGCCCCGGCTCCAGCACCGTGCCGGTCTTGCTCGTCAGCCCGGAAAGCGCGGTGTTGTTCACCGCCGAAACGAGGTTGACCGCGCCGCTTTCGTTATAAACGCCAGCGGTGGCCGTCGCCGGAACTTTGCTCGCCCACAGATAGGCCAGTTTGCTGACCTTGAATTGGCCCTTGTTTGAGGGATACATGTCCTGCACCGTGGTCAGGGTCAGGTCCGCATCGAGCCGGAACGCTACGGTGTTGTCCGGCAGCAAGTTGCCGATCTTGACCGGAGTACCCAAGTTGGGGCTGCTCGATATCTGGTCCATGGTCGGGTAAATCCCCGCATCGCGGTCGCCTTGCCATGACCCGATTTCGATCTTGGTCTGGTTGGCCGATGTATCGCGGATGATAAAGCCCACATTGCGCGAGATCATGTTCTTGGTGAGGTGCAACACGCCGACGCGCCATATGCCTTTGCTGCCCCCAAGGCTGGTCGGTACGGTCAGCGTCGGCGAAAAAATCCCCGCAGCAGTAAAGGCATCATCGCTCAGCATAGCGCAATAATTGAGCTGGACGATGTCGGCCACGATGTTGCGCACCGGCCCCGCGATCAGCCCGGTCGCATTCGCGGTCAGGCGGCAGGCCTCGAAGTGCACCGTACCCAGGCTGACATTGTCTCCGGCAATATACCAGGCGTTGCCGCTGAACTTGAAATGTTCGATATTGGTGATGCCGTGCTTGTCGCCGTTGCGGAACAACTCGTGGATCGCGGAAACCAGCGTATTGGCCGGGTTCCACTGCTGCGTCGGGAAAGGCCCCCGTGACATAGCGGTTGAGATAGGCGTTCTGCGTTCCGTTACCCGTATCGACCCAGCCATAGCGGCTCGGATTGTTGATATAGACGTGGTCGAAGGTGTTCTGATAATTGACCGGAAGCCCTGCGGTATCGGTTGAAAGGGCCAGTGCCGTGGGCGACACCGCCACCCGCGCGCCGTTCGAGGCACTCGCGATCAAGGCGTCGGCCAGCGTCAGCACCGCGCCTGCCACATTGGCAATGCGGGTGGTCTGATAGGCCCCGGTGTCGAGATAAATCTGCACATACATACCCACGGTCCAAGGGCGTGCCCCGGTATGGTCGGTCTGTGCGTCGGCCACGGTAATCGTCGTTGCGCCAGCGGCGGCGTTGGCGGCCAGCGCCGAATTGATCCCGCGCGGAAAGAACACCCCGCAGCACGCATTCTCGACATGGAGGAACGGCACATGCGCGATGTAAAACCCGTTGCCAAAGCCCGGCTTGGTCGCGCAAAGCAGACCCACCGCGCTATAGTTGGTCGCGGGCTGCGCAGTCATGAAACTCAGCTTCGGGAAGCGCCATTCGCCCCGGTAACCATAGAACGTCATCACCGGGATATTGTCGGTGCGCTGCACGATCTCCGCCCCCGGCTCTGCCCGAATGCCGAAATAGGCCGGAAGCCCTGAATTGGCGGCGGCGGTCGTGTCGCCGTTCCAGAAGATCGTTTTGGTCGTGCCGTATTTCGCGGGCGGCATCACGCGCCAGCACAGTTCACTGGCCCATGCGTTCAGCGCATTGCCATCGTCCGTGCCCGGTGAGGCGGACGAGACATAATCGCCCTTCGCGCCATAGTGGAACGGGGTGAGGCGCTGCGTGGTGGGGAATGTCAGCAGTCTGGCATCGGCGGGGCTGAACACCGAGTCCATGTCATGCGCGCGAAAGCCCTTGGTGAAATTCAGGGCATAGCCGTTTGCGGACAGGGTCGCGCTGCCCACGAACTCGATCACCACGTTGAACGTGGTCACTGTGCCGTTCGCCACCCAGGCAAATCCGTTCACGATCACACGGGATTTGCCGGTGGCCAGTGCCTGCGCATGCGCCAGTTCGACGCCGCCCTGCGCGGTCGCGAAGACCGCGTCTTTGTAGCTTCCGCCGAGATCGCCGACACTCCCGCCAAAAGGCAGGGCGACCAAGCTGGCGCCCTTTCCGGCGGCGGTCGAAGCAAGATCGGCGGACTTTGCGGCATTCAGCCGCGCGAGCGCATCAACAGCCATTGCTCAGCTCCCCGCCCGGATGAGGAATGTCGCGCCGGCACCTTGACGTGCTTTCAGATAGCAGCTGCCGGGAAGGCGATACCGTCCGGCCGCCGCGATGGAACCGAGCGTTGCGCCGTTGCGGTCCCAGGCGTTGCAATCGTTGAAGTTGACGCCGTCGAGGCTGTCCTGAAACACATAGGCGGTTGTCGGGGTTCCGATCATCTGGATTTCGATATCGGGATAGACCCGGCCATTGAAAGTAGATGACGGCACCCAGGCGGTCGGCATGAGCATGGGCAACGCGGTTATTTCCGCGAATGTTTCGTCACCCATGTCGACGAGCCGCTTTTGACGGCTCCCGACGGTTGTAAACGTGATGTCAGTCATGAGATGCTCCCGGCTTGGGTGGACAGGACTTCGCGGGCTGGGACTTCGGCCTCATGCAACCCGCTGTGGGCGCGCGAGGCAGAGGGGGGCAGCCACCTTCGCGAGTTTTGTTCACGAAATGTTCCAACAAGTCAAGAAAAACCGTAACGGTTAGTTACGGAAAGATTTTTAAGCTGTATTGGTGCAAAATGGAGTGTCGGAACGAGGATAATTCCCGATCCAAGACCAGACTTTCATCAAAACCGTCCCCGGTGTGCTGCAAATGCGACCGGACGCCGGCAAGCACCAAGCCAGCGGACCATCGCCTGCGCAAAGACAATGAACCAAATTGGCCGAACGACCGGCTAAACCTGCTTCGTTACGCCGGTCATGGCCCGAATGACGCCGAGCGCCTTGTGGTTGGCCTCTTCGGCCACGGCCACGCTGGCAGCCTCGGTATAGCAGCGCAACTCAGGTGCGTTTCCTGATCCACGGATATGGATGATGGTTCCGCCAGCGAATTGGGTCCGCACTCCATCGGTAAGATCAACGGTTTGCGCCGGTCCCGCAAATTCACCAAACAGGCGTGTTTGCAGGGCCAGCTTTGCGGTGTCATCACCATCCAGCAATTGTTCGAAGACCCACTGGCTCTTGGCGGCGGGGAACGGACTGATCCGATCGCTGAACGTGAAGCGCTGCGGCAATGCAGCAGTTTGGGCTGATACGCTCTGGCCGCCTGCCGTGAGAACCGCAAGGATGGGAAGGAGAGCATCGCGCGTCGGCAGAGCGCTGGTCGTTCCATTTGCACCGCTTATGTCGCTGCCCAGCAGAAAGCCGCCATTCGCCTCGAAACCACAGACCACTTCGGAGCCAGCGGCCAGTTCCTCCGTCATACCCGCGATTACGTAAGGTGAGCCGATTCGTGTCCGGCGACAGCGAGGGAAGCGGCCATCCCGTTCAAGCGCCGTGCTGCTGCTGACGGGGGTGACCACACTCGTTGCGCCTACGCGCGCCGCGCATAGAATGCCCAGAACATCGCCGCGCAGCCAGTTGCCAGCTTCGTCGCTAAGGAGCGGACGATCTGAATCGCCGTCGGTGGACACGATGGCATCGAACCCACCTTCTGCCGCCCATTCCTGCGCGAGCCGGATGTCCTCCGGTCGAATCGCCTCCGTATCGACCGGAATGAACACGTCCGATCGTCCGAGCAATGCAATTTCAGCCCCCAGCTCACGCAGTATGTCGGCAAGAAGATCACGGCCGACTGCGGAATGCTGATAGACGCCGATGCGCTTGCCCGCGAGCGAGCCTGCGCCAAAATGATCAATGTATCGGCGCCGGTACGCTGTCTCGACATCGGTCACGGCGGGCAGGGGTTCTGCGGATACCAGTGCGCCACTCGCGTCAAATTTGTCGCTGCCAAGATCGAGCGACTGCCTGCTCATCCCCGGCTCGTCGGATTTCAAGAGCTCGCCGCCCGGGCGGTAGAACTTGATCCCGTTGCGGTCGGCCGGGATGTGGCTGCCGGTGACCATCAGCGATGGAATTTTCTCGGCGAAAGCGTGCAGGGCGAGCGCGGGCGTGGGGACGAAGCCACAAAACTCCGCCACCCCGCCCGAATCGGAGATGGCCTTGGCGCAGGCGCTCAAAATGCGGGGCGTACTCGGCCGCAGGTCACCAGCCAGCGCTACCCGCATGGCCTGCGAGAAATCGCCCTGCTCGGCCATGTACGCGAGGAAACCGCGTGTATACCCGTAGCAGACGCGGTCGGTCATTGCGGTGACTTCGCCTCGCGCACCGCTGGTACCGAAGGCTACACCGGATTCCCGCATCAGGTCGTGGACGGTGATCATCTCTGCCTCATCTTCTGGTCTGGCGAAGCCATCTCGTCGCGTTCCCTGAAGCACATCCACGTTGGCCTGGGCCACTCTGAAACGCCGAATTAGGCCGGAATTGCAACGCTCTGTGTCAGCGCCATCCTAGTCGATCCGGATGTGGCCAACAGGATTCAATCGTCGGCCTCATCCTCAACTTCCTCGAGGCTCACGTCGCCGAGATGGATCGGTGACCTCGGTGCTAGCCAAAACACGAGTTGGCGGGCCGGGCATTCGCCATCGATCTCGAAGTCTTGCGTCCACGTGTCCGGCCTCCCCGGCACGGGCGTGCCGTTGGCGGCACGGCTAAGGTCCGGCGTGCAGGACAGTGATACGCGAACCGCGCGGGCCTGGGCTCTCGGCGATGCCGGGGTGCGCCATGTCAGCCGGTAATGGCCGGGCTCAAGCACGATCAGTTGCCGCACAATGGGCAAGGTGGAGGTCGAAATGACTTCGAGTGCGAGGGTCTGGTGCCCTGCTCCATCGCGGTTCAACGCGACATCGGCATCGCCACCACTGGAAATCTGCCAGTCGAACGCTGACGTAGTCTGGAGCGTATCGAAGTGTTCGAACCCGCCATCGTAGACAAGCGAGTTCGATGGCTCGCAATTGAGCCGCCACACCGATTGCGCTTCATTGAGCATGCCTTGATTGATCAGCTTCTGGGTCAACGGTTCGGTCGCGGCGCAATCCCACACGCCCTTGCCCGTCCGCCGCATCAGGTCGATCCGCTGGAGCAGCTGGTCAGCTGGCAAGCCATCCACTTGGGTCGACAGCCGCCTCGCCCAATCTGGCGCGAGTTTCAGCCGCACGGCAAGCGCCGCTCTGCCCTCGGGTGATGCCGCGACTGCAGCGACGAATTTGTCTCGATTTTCGTCGTCGGGTGATTGCCGCAGCAAAGCGTCGAGCCGTTCGGCCGCGACTTTGTAATCACCGTCCTGCATCGCTTGATCGAGCCAGTAGATCTGCGTCATGTCATCGCGCCAGCCGAGTTGTCCCGAGACTTCGAAGGCTTGGCGGGCTTCGGGCAGGTGCTGTGCATAGAGGTACGAACGGCCGAGAATGGAAACGGCCTGTGCAGAGAGTGGGTCGGACAAGACGGCCCTTCGCGCGCAGCCGATGGCGCTTTCTGGGCCGGACCGTACGAACGCTAGTGCCGCCTTTGCCCGTGCTGCACCCGTGTCATAAGGCCAGCCGACCAAGCTCGGTGAGTTTGGGAACTCGCGGCTTTGCCTGTCTGAACCGCTGAGCAGCGCGGCGGTTGCAAGCCCCACAAGCCCGACGACAGCAACGACAGTGCGAATAAGATCGAACCGCCCCCGGGAAGCTGCATCCGTCATTGGCTATTTCGTCGCAGTGCTGCTGTACTGGTAGTAGTTATAGCCATAGTACTCGGAATATCGGTTGCCCATATTGCTCGAGTCGAACTTCGTTAGCACGCCGCCGAGGATGTTGGTGCGCATGTTCCGCAGTCTGCGCAAAGAGGCCTTGAGCGAACCGCGGCGACTGCGATCGGACTGGATCACGATAATCACGCCGTCGACAAGCGCAGCCATGAGCGGTGAGTCGGCAAGGCCGAGCACCGGCGGGCTGTCGAGCAGCACCAGATCGAACCGCTCCGACAGTTCCTCCATCAACTGGCTCATGCGGCTGGAGCTGATCAGTTCGGTCGGGCTCGGCGGGATCGGGCCGGATGTAATGACCTTGAGGTGCTCGATGTCGGTGTCGCGCAGCGCCTCATCGACCGTGCTCTGCGCGGTAAGGATGCTTGAAATGCCGCGGTTGTTTTCGCCGGCAAGCTCCGGAATGGCGCGGTGCAGCGCCGGGCGGCGCAAGTCGACGTCGAGCAGTACGACGTTGCGACCAAGCCGCGCGATGCCTTTGGCGATGGCAAGGCTGGTGGTCGATTTGCCTTCCGATGGCTGCGAGCTCGTGACGAGCATCGTTTTGGGTAGGCCCGTCGCTGTAGAGTAGAGCAGCGCGCTCCGCAGAGAGTTGTACCCTTCGCTGATAGGCGATTTGGGATCCTCCATCGCGACATTGAGATCGAGTTCCTCGGTGAGCGGGATCACGCCGAGCAGCGCCATTTGCAGCTTGCCTTCGACATCCTCCGGAACCTTGACCGAGTCATCGAGCTGGTTGCGCAGGAAGACGAACGCTGCGGCCGATCCGAGCCCGACAACCAAAGCCAGCAACAGGTTGCGCAGCAGGTTGGGCGAGCTTGGCCGGATCGGCGGGATGGCGGGGTCAATGATGGCAATGTTGCTCGCGCTGATGCCTGCCGCGGCGTTGAGCTCCTTGTAGCGCTGCAGCAGCCCCTCATACACTGTGCGGTTGGTATCCGCCTCACGTTCGAGGAGGCGGTACTGAACCAGCTGGTCCTGCTCCGCGAGCGAAGAGCCCTTGAGGTCGGTCACTTCCCGCTTGAGGCTGTCCTCGGCCGCCAGCGCTGCATCGTACTGCTGCTTGACCGAAGCCTTTATGCTGCTCGCGACACTCTGTATTTGCGCATCAATCACGCCGACCTGTGCTTTGAGCTGCTGCACGGCGGGATAATCTTCGAGGTGGTTGGCGCGCTGCTTCTCAAGTTCGGCCATGTCTCGGGCACGCTCGGCGAGAAGCGCCGAAATGGCAGGATTGGCCAGCACGTCGGGCGAATTGAGAGCGTTGCTGCCAGACACAAGGCGCCAACGGCCTTCCGCCGCGATCCGCGCGGCTTCGGCTTGATTGGCCGCGGAATTGACCTCAAGCAAACTGGTTGTTGTGACCGAGTTGCCGACGCGTCCGCCCTGGCTGGGGCCGGCCGATGTGGCATCGCGGTCGCGGATCAGGCCTGCCTGACGGGCATAAGCATTGAGCTCGCGTTCTGAACCCTCCAGCTTGGCACGGGCTTCGGAGAGCTGGCCGGAAATGAACTCACGCGCATAAGCGGAGCTGTCGAACCGGCGCTGAAGGTTGGTTTGGATAAATTCGGAGGCGAACGTGTTGGCGATTTGCGCCGCCAATTCCGGTTGGGTGCTGATGAAGCTAACCGTCGCAAGGCGCGTGTTGCGCGGCAGATCGACATCGCGCGCGTTCTCGATCGTTCGCAGCGTGAGATCTTCGAGTTCGGCACGCGTGAGATTGCCGGTGGGCTGGCGCACGCCCATCGCATCGTAGAACTTGGCATTGCCCACGAGGCGCAACTTTTGCGCCACGCGCTCGGCCAATGCCCGGCTTTTCAGGATATCGACCTGGGTCTGCAAAAAGCGCTCGGTGTCGCTCGCGGCCACGACCGGGTCCTGCATCGTGTCGTCTTGCTTGCCGAAGATCTGGGCAGACTGGTCGTTGATCTGCAAGGTTGTGTCGGCGGTGTAGCGCGGCGTCTGGAGCAGCGTTACGATGATCGCGAGCGCGAGCGTGCCAACCACAATCAAACTGATGGCGACGAGGTTCGCTCTTACGATCGCAATGATTTCGCGAATATCGAACGACGGTTCGCTTTCCGCGTAAGCGCCGCCATCCCCATAGCCGCCATTGGCCATGGACTGTTCCGGGGCGAGGATTTGGTCGGCCGAGCCGGAAACGGGGGTGATTTGTTGCACGATACCGCCGAGGTTACAGACGAGTGAAAACGTTGAAGAGCGGGGCGGCCTGCAGGACGTCGCGATAGATCGACTTGGCCTGCGAGAAGCCTACGACGACCACATCGCCGCCAAGAATTTTGGGATCGGGATCCCGGCCGGCGCGAATGCGACCAAGGTCGAAGCGGGCCGCCATGCGCTGGTTGTTGATCGTCCGGAAGACGATCACTTCATCAAGCTTCGCGATGCGCGTCGGGCTCTGGGCAAGGGCGATCGCGCCGAGCAAAGTGGTCTCGTTATCAACCGGATAGGCACCGGCCTTCAGCACCTGGCCTTCGACAGTAACAATCTGCCCCGTCTGCTCGATCACGTTCAATGTAACGTCGGGATTGCGCAGAAACCGCGAGCCAAGCTTGGTCGCAATCAGCGTCGAGGCTTGCGCCGGAGTCAGTGTTGCGATGTGCACCGCCCCCGCCAAGGGAACCTGTATGAAGCCGGCGTCATCGACCGGAAGCTTCTCGAACGTGAGGTCCGGTTCGCCGAAAACCGATAGCGAGATGACGTCGCCCGGAACAATTTGATATTCGCTTGGCGTTACCACCTTGTCGCTGGGCGGAATCACGGCATAGGCCGCGTCTCCTACCGGCAAAGCGTTGTATAACTGCGACGAACAGGCAGCGAGGCTTGTACTGATCAGCAGAAGGACGAGGGTCCCGGATTTCTTCACTTTAACCCATGCCCCTTGGCGATAAATTGATCGGAACCAGCCGGACGTTGCCATCTTCTCTGGTCCAGCGCAACATAGCATGACGCCGCGAAAATCCAACGTGTTATTGACGATTTTGCTGCGCTGCAGCAGGCTCAAGCAGGAATGCGACCGCGACTGCAGCAAGAGTGGCGAGTGACATGCACCTCATCGGATAATCGACAATGGCATGCAACGCCTCGATCAGCAGAAATCCGCATGCAAAAATGACCTGCGCGCGGCGCGCTCCGACCGCCTCCGACCGACGCGTGGTGCGAAGTGCGCGCACAACAAGGTACGCAACCACAACGAGGATCAATCCCAAAATCACAATACCGGGCAGGCCGCCTTCGAGAACCCATTCAAGCCAGTCGTTGTGAACCCGCACGGGCCTTGTCGTGTCGACGACTTCGAGTCGTTCTGCGGCCTCAAGCATGGGTACAACAGTCCCGATGCCGCTACCGAACGGCCATACTTGATGGCTTGCATAGATGGCATCGGCCCAGAGATCCCAACGGGCCTCTCTGGTCAGTGAGAAGCGGGCAACGATTTTCTGAACTGATTGCAACTGCAGCAGCGCGCCGCTGCCGATGATGACAGCAACAAACGCGCCGCCGAGCCACCAGACCGCCGCCCTTTGCCAACGGAGCGTTGGCCAGAGCATCACCGCAAGAAAAATGCCCATTACCACGCAAAGCGCAATACCGGTGCGCGAGCCGGTCAGGACCAGAGCGACAGCGAAGGCCAGCAGACCTATCTGCAATCCGGCCCAAGTCATGCCATGCTTCCGCGCGTCGCCCAATCTGGACGCCGCCAGCACGCCCAAGGCCAGCATGGTGGCCAGGAAGATATCCGCCTCGGCATTGCGATTGGCTTGAAATCCGACAAGGTAGCCTTCGTTGAACTGAGCGTAGAGCGACCAGTCCCAGCCACCGGTGTGAGACAGTTGCAGGACGCCCAGCAAAACCGACAACAGGCCAACGGCGACAATCACCGCGCAGAGCATGGTGCGACCTGACAGCGACAGTCGCGAGACCTGCAGCAGTACCAGCACGGGACAGATCATCGCGAGGAGCGACGCAAATGTCCGGGCCGGCGCCATTGTCAGCGGCATCCACGACTGGTTCGTCTGCGCCAGTGCCAGCGATTGAATTTCAATGGCGCGGCCGGGGAGGGCTTGCCAGACGGAGGGGGGCAGCGGGATCAACTGGAGGACTGGAAGCAGCAGGACAAGGCCCGCAAGGATCCAGGCAGGGACGGGTACTGCGCCAAGGCCAGACTGCCAACGCGATGAAACCACAAGCGGAATGGCCAAGAGCGCGGTCGAAACCTGCAGGATCATTTCGGTTTGGGGGTTTGTTGTGCCGCCACCGCCAAGGATCATGGCAAGCGCGATCAACGCCATGCACAGACCCGTTCCAGATCGCCAAGCGGAACGCAAAGACGGCAGGGTTCCTGTATTCCGGTCACTTGAAGACCGACTTTCGCCTCTGCGCGTTTTACCCATCGAGATCGCTGCTCGCCCGTCTGACATAGGTCGCTCTCCCTTGCCTGAGCGTCAGGTGCGTCGCTGGCCGGGTGAGTGCCAGTGCTATGCGCCAAAGCCACGTCGGAATCAACTGAAAGGCCGGGGATGCAGTACCCGCAAAAAAGGCCCGCAAAACCAAATTGCGGGCCTTCTTAGGCTGGATTTTCAGCAGAATTTTTTGAATGTCTAAACAATTAACCGCCCGTCGAATCGTTCAGATTGAACTTACCATCGCTGCGCGTGATGTAGTAGAAGCCGACACCGCCAGCCAGCGACGCAGCGAAGGCAAGGGCCAGATCTTCAGTGTCAAAGGTGCCGATCACGGCATGCGAGCCGCGCGTGTCGGGAGCGGCCGTGCGGGCAAGCTTGGCATGCTTCACGGACACAACGCCGGGGAACGAGGAGCCAGCGCGGACGGACTCGGCATTGGCAGCGGTGCCAGCGAAAACTACGGCCAGCGACGCTGCGCAAGCAAGGACGGACTTGAAACTGCTCATCGTCGAAACTCCATGTAACCTACGGTGGGTCTATACGGGTAAATCCTGATTCGTTCAACCCGAATGTTGCGCTGCCAACGCCTTTTCTGCTGCAGTTGCGAACGAAGAAAATGTGGCAAATTGAGACTCTCGGTGCGTTGGGGAGCCCAAATTTCGCAGGTGCGACCAGTTCACCGCACGCACGCAACATTTCGTCGTTAGAACGCGCGATCGTGGACGAGGACAGCAAAAGTCGCGAAAATAATGCGGATATCGCGCAGGGCCGTCCAACCATCCAGGTATTCGAGATCGGCTTGCAACCGCCCGGTCAGATCCGCTTCCGAGTCGGTCGCCCCGCGCAGCCCGCGAATCTGTGCCAGGCCGGTCAAACCGGGCTTGAGCGAATGGCGGAGCAGATAGCGCGGGTCGACTTCCCAGAAGCGCTTCTGCCCAGCGAGCGAGCCGATGGCATGCGGGCGCGGCCCGACGATGCTCATATCACCGCGCAGAACGTTGAGCAGCTGTGGCAATTCGTCGATGCTCGTCTTGCGGATGAAGCGACCGATCCGAGTGATGCGGTCGTCATCGCGGCTTGCAGAGCGGGATCCGGTTGCATCAAGCTTCTCGACCCGCATCGACCGAAATTTGAATATCCAGAACAGCCGGTTATTCCGGCCCTGACGCTGCTGGAGAAAGAACACCGGCCCGCGATCTTCCAGCCAGATAAGCAGCGCGGTGACCAGCAAGAGCGGGGCCAAGGCAATCGTGGCACCGCCCGCGATGGCAAGATCCATGACGCGTTTGACCGCCCGCTCCCGCAGACCCAGAGGGCCAACTGAAACCACCAGAGAACCAAAGCCATGGCCGCGCCGCGCGCCAAGAACGCCCATTTCCTGAACTTCGGGATCGACAATCTCACCGCTGATGTTCGAACCTTTGAACACCAGCGCCCAATCTTTGCGCCGCTCGGGCGGGCAGCTGACAACGACACGATCCATGTTCGTCATGAACATGCCGAGCCGGTCGAGCATATGGGGATCGCTTCGATCCGGCCGCAAGCGATGCTCGCGCGTGTCGACATGCCAGGCGTGGGGAATTCTGATCGGAATGCCGCCATCGTCGATGACCAGCACATTCTGTGCAATCGCGCCGCAGCGCAGCCGAACCAGCGGTTGCGCGACAGCTCGCACCCAAGCCAAAGCGGCAGCGGTGACGGTGATGCTGGCAATCGTCGAAACGCGCGAAAACTGCTCGCTCGACTTGGAGAAGAACGCTACGAAGATCGTGAGGGTGAGCGCGATCAGAATGGCCGTCACCGCTCGTACCTGGCTAAATTTCAGCGAAATCAGCGAGTCGATCGAATAGGTCCGCGTCATCAAAGCCGCAGTCCAGTAAAGAGGCAAATACAGGTTGATTTGCTGCAAGGTCTGCGGATCGTCGGCGCGACCGAAATAAAGCAGGCTGACTGCCAGCAGCGAGCCAACAATCACCGCTCCATCCAACAGCAAAAATATCAGATAAGCTTGCAGACGGCGCCGCTCAAGCGACGGAGCGAGCGGCAGCTTCAACTGCCGCCTTGCTGCAGACGATTCCACGCCAGCCTGCCGCCCAAGGGCCGCAAGGGTATCCCTGTCTTGCTCGAGCGTCGTCATGTTCGTAGCACCCAGTTGTTCCGCAAAATCTTTGCATTCCGGCAGTGCGACCCGGATGACAAAAAATCTTTGTTGGCAGAATCGTTCGGTATCGGTGGGATTGCTGCGGTGCAATACGTACAAGATTGCTCGACAAACACAAGCGGGTCCGCCGCGCTTCCGACACAGCTCATCCCATCTTGATCGTCTGCGGGTTTGATTTACCGGACGGCTGCGCGGGCGATTTCCGCAAGTGCTTGAGAAAGAAGCAACTCTGCATTGCGGCTGTCGGCCAACAGGTTGCGATGCAGCGCGACCAATCGCTCGACCAACCGTCCAAGCTTGCGTCCGCGCCAGCGCCTAAGCTGGTTTGCCAGATCCTGCTTGTCCCGAAAGAACACACGGCGCGCCGACATCTCCTGCTCGAGAAGTGCGTTGATATCGCCGCGGCCACGCATCCGGCCGGCCAATTGGGCCAACTGGGCCACCCTGCGCTCGAACGCCAGCAGCAGCCCTACGGGGTTGAGCGCCAGCTCGTGCATGCGCGCCAATTCGGCAGCCAGCCGCGCGGTATCGCCGCCAAGGACCACGTTGACGAGCGGCATGAAGCTGTCGTCCTCGCTGACCGCGCCGATCGCGTCGAGCGCGGCGGCGTCGGCTTTGCGCGGGGCTTCCGGGCTGGCATCGAGAAACAGCGCGAGCTTTTCAATTTCGCTGCGGGCCATCCGGGTGTCGAGCGCGGCGGCCCGGGCAATGCGTTCGGCCAGTCCGTCCGTGAGGTGGAGACCGGCGGGGTCTGCCATTTGGCGGACCGCGAGGGTCACTGCTCCCAGATCGGGGGGATGAAACATGGTGACCAGCGCATCGGGCCGGTCTGCCAGCAGGTTGGCAATCCGCGACTTGTCGGTCGCCGAGCTGGCAATGATGAACACCGGCCAGCCCTTGACCGGGCTCGCCAGCAGGGTTTCGACGGCCTCATGCGCTTCGTCGCCGCTGCAGCGCACATGAATCTGCCGCTTGTCGCCGAAAAGCGAGACTGATCGGGCCTCGTCAGCCAGGCGTACCGGGTCGCGGCGCAAATCCGCGCCGGCCAGTTCGACGCGCTCGTAATCCCCTTGCTGCGCAGCAATGTGCGCGGCAAGCCGCTCTGCCGCATCGGTCGCTCCGGCTTCATCCTGACCGCAGAAATAAAACACGCTGGCCTCGGCTGCCGCGCGCGCCATCTGGCTTGCAAAGGTTTTCTGCGTGGCTTTCACGTCAGGCCAAGGCGCGCCGGGGGGCGAGCACCGGGTTCACCCTGCCTTGCGCAGCTTCGTCGCCACGCGCGTGACGATCTGGTCGGAAATCTCGTGGCTGAGATTTTCGAGCGCGGTCTGCTCGGCCGCGATCACCGCGTATTCGCTTGAGACGATGTCGATGCCCGCATCAGCACCGGCCGTCGCATCGAGGATGATCGCGCCTGAGGCCAGATCGACCAGCTGGTAGCGCGCGCGCAAGGTCCGCCGTTCGCGGGTCACGGCGTCGTTGGAGAGCAGGCCCAGGCCCTGGAGCTGCTCGTCCAGCCGCACGTCAAGCCGGTAGCGCGGGGCGGCGTCCGCTCCGGCACCCAGCCGGTCGGTCAGCGCCGCGCGCACCAGCCAGCCCGCCTTGCCCTCGATCGGTGAAACATTCACCCCGGCGAGGGACCGCGCGACTGTGCCCTGACCGCCGCCCGCATACATCGGCGAAAGCCCGCAGCCCGCGAGCATCAGCGGCGCGAGCGCGATGAGGACAGTTTTAGGCGACAAGGTTCACCAGCCGGTCGGGCACCACGATCACCTTTTTCACCTCGGCTCCATCGAGCGCACGCTGCACTTTGTCCGAGGCGAGGGCAAGCCGTTCCAGTTCCTCGCGCGCAGTGCCTTTGGCGACGACCAGCGTATCGCGCAGCTTGCCCTTGACCTGCACCGCGACAGTCACTTCGTCGTCCACCAGCAGCGCCGGATCGACTTCGGGCCAAGCGGCGTCCGCAATAAGCCCCTCTCCGAAGACGGCGAAGGCTTCCTCGGCCAGATGCGGCATCATCGGCGCGACAAGCAGCAGCAGCGCGCGGATCGCGGCGGAGCGGCTGGCCGAGGGCGCGGCCTTTTCGGTCGCGGCGGTCAGTTCGTAAATCCGCGCGACGGCCTTGTTGAAGCTCAGCGCCTCGATATCCTGCGCCACGGCATGCACGGTCTGGTGGGTCTTGCGATCGAGCGCATTGTCGTCGCCCGTTGCTGCGGCATCGTGCTGCCCGAACAGCCGCCAGAGCCGCTGCACAAAGCGCCAGCAGCCCTCGATCCCGGCCTCGGACCACGGCAAGTCGCGCTCGGGCGGGCTGTCAGACAGCATGAACCAGCGTATCGCGTCGGCCCCGTATTTCGCGACGATTTCGTCCGGGTCGACCACGTTCTTCTTGGACTTCGACATCTTGATGACGCGGCCGACTTCGACTGGCTGGCCGTCTTCCTTTAGGGTCGCGCCCTCGGACGTCCGCTCAACCTCATTGGGTGAGAAAAACAGCGGCTGGCCATTGTCGGGATTGCGGCGCTCATACGTCTCGTGCGTCACCATCCCTTGCGTAAACAGGCTGGCGAATGGCTCGGTCACGTCCACCTTGCCGATGCGGGCGAGCGCGCGGGTCCAGAAGCGGGCGTAGAGCAAGTGCAGGATCGCGTGTTCGATCCCGCCGATATATTGCTCGACCGGCAGCCAGCGCTTGATCGCTTCGGGATCGAATGGCCGGTCATCGGGCTGGCTGGCAAAGCGCAGGAAGTACCACGACGAGTCGACAAACGTATCGAGCGTATCGGTCTCGCGCCGCGCGGCATGGCCGCATTGCGGGCAGGAGGCATGCTTCCACGTCGGGTGGCGGTCGAGCGGATTGCCGGGCACGTCGAACGTCACGTCCTCGGGCAGCACCACCGGCAAGTGCTTCTTGGGCACCGGCACCACGCCGCAGACTTCGCAGTGGATGAACGGGATCGGCGTGCCCCAGTAGCGCTGGCGGCTGACGCCCCAGTCGCGCAGACGCCAGACGGTCTTGCCTTCGCCCCAGCCTTCCGCCTCGGCGCGAGCGATCACGGCGGCCTTGGCTGCGGGCACGTCCATGCCATCGAGGAAGCGCGAGTTCACCAGCTTGCCGGGGCCGGTATAGGCTTCGTTGCCCTCGAACACGGGTTCGGTCTTGTCGCCATCGGCCACCACGCGGGTGACCGGCAGGGCATATTTGCGGGCGAAATCAATATCGCGCTGATCATGCGCCGGACAGCCGAACACGGCCCCGGTGCCGTAGTCCATCAGCACGAAGTTGGCGATATAGACCGGGAGCTGCCATGTCTCGTCGAGCGGATGCAGCACCTTGAAGCCGGTGTCGAAGCCCAGCTTCTCGGCGGTTTCCAGCTCGGCTGCGGTGGTCCCGCCTTGCTTGCACTTGGCGATGAAGGCCGCTGCCTCGGGCGAATCCTGGGCAAGCGCCTGCGCAATCGGGTGATCGGCCGCGATGGCGACAAAGCTGGCGCCGAACAGCGTATCGGGCCGTGTCGAATAGACTTCGATGTCCTCCTGCAGCGGCGCGAGCGACTTGAAGCGGAACTGCAGGCCCTGGCTCTTGCCGATCCAGTTCTCCTGCATCGTGCGGACTTTTTCCGGCCACTTGTCGAGCGTGGAGAGCCCTTCGAGCAGCTCGTCGGCAAAGTCGGTGATCTTGAGGAACCACTGGTTGAGCTTGCGCTTTTCAACCAGCGCGCCCGAACGCCAGCCGCGCCCGTCGATCACCTGCTCGTTGGCGAGCACGGTCATGTCGACCGGGTCCCAGTTGACCGTCGATTCCTTGCGATAGACGAGGCCCGCCGCATAGAGATCGAGGAACAGCGCTTGTTCCTGGCCGTAGTAGTCCGGCTCGCAAGTCGCCAGTTCGCGGCTCCAGTCGAGCGCGAAGCCAAGCCGCTTGAGCTGGGCTTTCATGTTGGCGATGTTGGCGCGGGTCCAGCCGCCGGGGTGGACGCCCTTTTCCATCGCGGCGTTTTCGGCGGGCATGCCGAACGCGTCCCAGCCCATCGGGTGCAGCACTTCAAAGCCGCGCATGCGCTTGTAGCGCGCGAGCACGTCGCCCATCGTGTAGTTGCGCACATGGCCGATGTGGATGCGCCCCGAAGGATAGGGGAACATCTCCAGCACATAGCTGCGCGGTTTGGCAGATGTGTCGTCGGCGCGGAACGATTGGCGTTCGTCCCACACCTGCTGCCAGCGGGTGTCGGCGGTCGCGGGATCGAAGCGAATGGGCTCGGGGCGCTCGGAAGTCATGCCGCCCCCTCTAAGGAGCGGCACCGCAGCGCGCAACCGTCAGAGCATCAGGATCAGCCGTGCACCGTCTGGCGGCGCAAGTCGCGCGCTTTGGTCAGGATGATGTCTTCCAGCTTCTGCACCGTGGCCGCCTGCACCGGCGCGTCGATCCAGTTGCCGCCTTGCGCAACCTGACGGCTGGCGGCGATCCGCAGCGCATCGGCGCGCAGATCCTGATCGAGAATCGAGACAGTAACCTTCATCCGCTCGCCTGGATTGCGCGGGTTGGTGTACCAGTCGGTCACGACCACCCCGCCGTTGCTGTCGGTCTGCACCAGCGGCATGAACGAAAGCGATTCCAGCGTCGCGCGCCACAGATAGGCGTTCACCCCGATCGTGGTCACTTTGCTGGCGGCAAGGTCCAGCTTCGGACGCGCCTTGTGCGCGCAACCAGCGACGAGCCCGGTGGCCGCGAGAGCAAGCGCGGCGGTGGCAGCGCCACGAACAATGGTGGCGGAAATGCTAGGGCGTGTCGTCACGTGAATCCTGTCCTTGCTGGCGGGAACGCGGCAGCAAACCGCTTGTCCGGCACGAAATCCTTGCGCGCCATTCCTGCGCTTGATCGAACGCGCTCTATCACCCCGGCGCGCCGCGCTGCAAGGGCGTTGCGCCGGAAGTCCGGAGGAAGCGATTTGCACTCGCACCCGGGGGCAGCATAAGGCGTTTGGCGCAGCTAGCTCCGATGCTGTGGAGAATGCGCAACAGGTTGGCTGCAAGTGATGGAAAATCGTTGCCCCACTGGAAATTAATAGGTGCGCACCGTATGTCCTGCGCACAGTATGGACGGAATGAGATTCGCGGTGTCGCAATTGCGGCATCGCAGCGAAGGAAAGATCGGCAGATCATGCGTGGCAGGGAGGGCAAGACAGCGAAATCGCACGGGCTCACCCGTGCGCGCCTGCTGCCGCTTCTGGGCTGCGGCTTGATCGGGCTCGCCGCCGGGCCTGCGCTGGGCAGTGCGCTGTCCGAGACGTTGAAGGCGGTTCCGGTCAGCCTTTCGGCGCGTGGCGGGATCGGTTCTTTCACCCCCGCTTCGGTCGATCCGCGGCTGGTGTCCCAGATCAACTCGCAGCTTGCCAGCCGCCCGCTGGGGCATGGCCGCCTGTTTCGCTTTAGCCCTGCCGGTATGGAAAATCGCCCCGACCGGGCGGTGACAGTTGCAGTGCGGGTTGGCGGACTTGGCGTTCAGGATTTTGCGGTGCGCGCGCCGCTGCCTGCGGGCGTGAGTGCGCCGGGTGCGGCACCGGTCCGGATCGCCCCGATGGTCTACAACCTCGGTCTGGCGCGCGGGTATCAGAGCTTTGCGGCCTCGGCGGTGGTTGCGCGGGATCTGCCCAAGCTTGAACTGCAGCGGCTCGATATGCCCGATCTGCGCACGTTCGCCAGCAAGGATGCCGGATCAACCGTTCTGGGTTCGCCCGCCCGGCTGGCTCCCCGGATCGAACTCGATACGAAAGATCGCTCGGGTCATGCGCCCCGGACGTATGAAGGTCAGGGCGATTATCAGGTCGATCTGGGCGGAAGCTATAGCCTGACGCGCAATATTGATGTGACCGCAGGCGTGCGCTATTCGCCTGAGCGGGATCGTCTGCGGCCGCTGACTGATGGCAAGAAGGACAGCCAGGCGGTCTATGTCGGAACCAAGTTCCGCTTCTGATCGCCGCGCTTGCGGTTCCCTGAACAGTTCGCAGCCACGTTTTCGCGCGATTTTGCGCTAACGGCTTGTCGCCCGGACATCATCCCATTACGCCAGTACCAACAAGTCGGCGAGGGAGATGGCTATGACAATGACACGCGTTGCAGTGGTGACTGGTGGTTCGCGCGGGATCGGGAGCGCCATTTGCAAGGCGCTCAAGACCGAAGGTCGTACCGTTATTGCGAACTACGCCGGGAATGACGCGCGCGCGCTCGCCTTTGCCGAAGAAACCGGGATTCAGGTCGTTCGCTGGGACGTGGGCGATCACGAAGCCACGCTCGAAAACTGCGCGAAGATTGCGGCAGACGTCGGCCCGATCGACATTGTGGTCAACAACGCGGGCGTGACGCGCGACGGCGTGCTGCACAAGATGTCGTTCGAGGACTGGAACGAGGTCATGCGCATCAACCTCGGCGGCTGCTTCAATATGGCCAAGGCCACTTTCCCCGGCATGCGCGAGCGCGGCTGGGGCCGCATTGTCAACATCGGCTCGATCAACGGACAGGCCGGGCAATACGGACAGGTGAACTACGCCGCCGCCAAGTCCGGCATCCACGGCTTCACCAAGGCGCTGGCGCAGGAAGGCGCCAAGTATGGCGTGACCGTGAACGCGATTGCTCCGGGCTATATTGATACCGACATGGTGGCGGCGGTGCCCGCGCCGGTGCTGGAAAAGATCGTCGCCAAGATCCCGGTGGGCCGCCTTGGCGATGCCGGGGAAATCGCGCGCGGCGTGGTGTTCCTGACTTCGGACGACGGCGGCTTTGTCACCGGTTCGACCATGAGCATCAACGGCGGGCAGCACATGTATTGATGGGTGGAGGCGGGCCATGCCGTTGAGGGCGTTGGCCGCCATCCCGTGACCACTCCGTTTCACCCCCCGGTCAAACGCTCGGTCGAGATCGCCGGGCACAAGACCTCGATCAGCCTTGAGCCGCTGTTCTGGGCCATGCTGCGCGCGGCGGCCGAGGAGGAAGGCGTGCCGCTCAACGCGCTGGTCGGGCGAATCGATGTGGAGCGGATCGCGGTTGCGACGCCGCCGGGGCTCGCCGGGGCGATTCGCTTGTGGCTGGTCGCGCGCCTAATTGCTCCGTGAGCACGGGCCCGCCGGTCCCGCCCTCAGTCGCCGCCGACGCGCTCCACATCCGCGCCGAGCAGCGCGAACTTTTCCTCCAGCCGCTCATAGCCGCGGTCGAGGTGATAGAGCCGGTGGACTTGCGATTCGCCCTCCGCCGCCAACCCGGCGATGACAAGGCTCATCGAGGCGCGCAAGTCCGTGGCCATGACTTCGGCGCCGTGCAGCTGGCGCACGCCGTGGACAATCGCGGTGCGGCCCTTGGTCTCGATATGTGCGCCCATGCGGTTGAGCTCGGGCACGTGCATGTAGCGGTTCTCGAAGATCGTCTCGGTCAGCACGCTGGAGCCACCCGCGAGGCACAGCATGGCCATGAGCTGGGCCTGCATATCGGTGGCGAGGCCGGGGTAGGGGGCGGTCGAAAGCGTTACCGGGCGCAGATCACCATCGCTCGCAATCCGCACACCGCCGCGCACCGCTTCGACCAGCACGCCTGCATCGCGCAAGGCTTGCGCCGTCGCGGCCATGTCTTCCATCCGCGCGCCCGCAAGCGTGATATCGCCGCCGGTAATCGCTGCGGCGCAGGCGTAGCTGCCCGCCTCGATCCGGTCGGGCATGACCATATAAGTCGCGCCGTGGAGGCGCTGGACCCCGTGGATGGTCAGGTCCGAACTGCCGATGCCCTCGATTTCCGCGCCCATGGCGACGAGGAGGTTGCACAAGTCGACAATCTCGGGCTCCCGCGCGGCATTGTGCAGCGTGCTGGTGCCCCGCGCCAGCACAGCGGCCATCAGCGCGTTTTCAGTCGCGCCGACCGAGACCAGCGGGAAGCTGTAGTCACCGCCGGGCAGCCCGCCATCGGGCGCGATGGCGCGGACATAGCCGGCGGCCAGCTCGATCTTCGCGCCGAACGCTTCGAGCGCTTTCAAGTGCAAGTCGATCGGCCGGTTGCCAATCGCACAGCCGCCGGGGAGCGAGACCGTCGCCTCGCCCGCGCGCGCCAGCAGCGGGCCGAGCACGAGGATCGACGCGCGCATCTTGCGCACAAGGTCATAAGGCGCGACGGTCGAGGTCAACCGGGTCGCCTGCAAGGTCATCACCCGGCCGAAATCTTCCGGTCTGGCACCGGCGATCGACGTCGAAATGCCGAACTGGTTCAGCAGGTGCTGGAACCCGTCGATGTCCGCAAGGCGCGGAAGATTGCGCAGCGTGACCGGTTCATCGGTGAGCAGCGCGCAAGGGAGCAGCGTTAATGCGGCATTCTTTGCACCAGAGACTGGAACCGTGCCGGAAAGGCGGTTACCGCCTCGAATGATGATCTTGTCCATTTTTGTCGTTTAGCCGGTTTGCCAAGGCGTGCAACAGGATCGCAACCTTGCCGCGCCTAGGGAGTGCATGATGTCCAGCCACGGGCGCAACATTTCAAACGGAGCCTTGATGCCATGACCGAAAGCAGCGCAAGAAAACCGATCCGCAAGGCCGTTTTCCCGGTTGCCGGCATGGGCACGCGCTTCCTGCCGGCCACCAAGGCGATCCCCAAGGAAATGCTGCCGATCATCGACCGGCCGCTGATCCAGTACGCGGTGGACGAGGCACGCGAGGCGGGGATCGAGCAGCTGATTTTCGTGACCGGCCGGGGCAAGACCGCGATTGTCGAACACTTCGACACCGCGTTCGAACTGGAGCGGACGATGACGGATCGGGGCAAAGACCTTTCGATCCTGGAGGCGACCCGCATTCTGCCCGGCAACCTTGTCACCGTGCGCCAGCAAGTGCCGATGGGGCTTGGCCATGCGATCTGGTGCGCGCGCGCGATTGTCGGGGATGAGCCCTTCGCCATTTTCCTGCCGGACGAACTGATGATCGGCACGCCGGGCTGCATGAAGGAAATGGTCGAGGCTTACAACGAAGTCGGCGGCAATCTCATCAGCGTGCTGGAAGTGCCCGAAGAAGAGGTTTCGAGCTATGGCGTGATCGCGCCGGGTGCCCGGATTTCGCCGACGCTGACCGAAGTGACCGCGCTGGTCGAAAAGCCGAAGCGCGAGGACGCGCCGTCGAACCTGATCATCTCGGGCCGCTATATCCTGCAGCCCGAAGTGATGCGCACGCTCGAAAGTCAGGAGAAGGGGGCTGGCGGCGAAATCCAGCTGACCGACGCGATGGCGCGCATGATCGGCCAGCAGCCGTTCCATGCGGTCACGTTCGGCGGACGCCGGTTCGATTGCGGCAGCAAGGCCGGTTTCGTGGAGGCAACGCTGGCACTCGCGCTCGAACGGCCGGACATGGCGGATGACGTGCGCGCGATCATGCGGCGGCTGCTGGCGGACTAGCTCCTGACCCTGGCTGCGGGCCTGCATCCGGCGGCGAGCCGGACCATAGCGCCATCAAAATCGCAGCGAATCGCGCGACCGGCGCGGCGCCATCGGTGCCGCAGGGAGGGGCGAGCCCAGCTTTGTAGCGAGCGTCCGGGGCGCAGCCGTGCGTGCGTTCCCGGCTCGGTCCATGGGGTGCGGCAGAGGCGAAAGCAGACCGGCCGGGACTCGCGGGCGGCGGGGGCTGCCTTTGCGCGTGGGGCAAGCCCGGCGCGCCATGACCTGTTGCCGCGGGGGTCTGGCGAGCGTGCCTGGCCAAGGACTTTGGGTTTCCCCCCGCCTTGAACCCTGCGAGCCCGCGCCGGCCGCGTCCCCACCGCCTGAGCGAACGGGGATGGAGCGAAGCGAGACCGGCCTAGCCGCGCTCCCGATCCGGGCGCGCAGTTAGCCTATATGGTTCGTTTTGTCAAGAGAATTCGGTTGGTCGCGCCGCCTCCTGCGCGGAGGCAGTGTGCGCTAGGCGGCCTTCCAGCGCAGCGGCAGGCGCTTGAGCCCACCGACAAAGGTGGACTTGGCACGGGCGGGTTCGCCAGCCAGTTCAACGGTTTCGAGCCGGTCGAGCAGCACGTCGAACAGGATGCGCATTTCCAGCCGCGCCAAGTGCAGGCCAAGGCACTGGTGCGCGCCGGCGCCGAAGGCCAGATGCCGGTTGCCCTCGCGCGCCGCGTCAAACCGGCGCGGATCGGGGAACTGCGCCGGATCGTGGTTGGCCGCGACATAATTCAGCATCAACCAGTCACCCGCCGCAATGGCCTGGCCGCCCAGTTCGGTATCAGCGGCAGCGGTGCGCATGAAATGCTGCACCGGCGTGGTCCAGCGGATCGCTTCCTCGACAATGCCCGCCAGCAGGCTGCGGTCCGCCTTCACTCTGGCGAACTGCGCCGGATCGCGGGCCAGCGCAAGCATCGCGCCTGCTGTGGAGGCGCTGGTCGTATCGTGCCCCGCGCTCGCGGCGATGATGTAGTACCCGGCCGTGTCCCGATCATCGAGCGGCGCGCCGTCGATCAGGCCGTTGGCGATCACCGTGGCAAGATCGTCGGTCGGGTTCTGTCGGCGATGCGCGGCCAGCGCGGCGAAATAGGCTTCGAAATCCTTCACCGCAGCGGCCACGATCTGGGTAATCATCTCGGGCGGCAAGTTCTTGATGCCGGATTGGTTCAGCTCTTCGTCCTGCCCGCCGAACATCTGCTGGGTCAGCACCAGCATGCGCTGTTCATCCTCCTCGGGGACGCCGAGGATCTGCATGACGACATGGAGCGGGTAGGGCGAGGAAACCAGTTTGGTGAAATCGCCCTCACCATCCGCTGCGAGCAGGCGGTCGGCTGCGGCCTCGGCAATCGCGCGCGTGCGTGCCTCGATCGTGCGCAAGTTCTTGGGCATAAACCATTCTTGCGTCAGGCGGCGGAGCTTGGGATGGAGCGGGGCATCCATTTGTACCAGCGATTGCACCAGATGCGGGCTGCCCCCGGTAA
>CAIKKO010000280.1 GCA_903828025.1 uncultured Sphingomonadales bacterium | reverse complement strand
GTCTCGGCCTCGGCCTTGCGCGAGATGGGCACGAGCAGGCGAGTGGGGGCGATGCAGCTCTGGCCGGTGTTGGCGACCACGCCCTGCAGCGTGCCGGGCAGGGTGGCGGCAAAGTCCGCGTCTTCGAGCACGAGGTTGGGGGATTTGCCGCCCAGTTCCTGATGCACGCGCTTGACCGTGTCAGCCGCGTTCTTGGCGATCTGGATGCCGGCGCGGGTCGAGCCGGTGAAGCTCACCATATCGACATCGGGGTGGACCGTGAGCGCGACACCGACGCCCGGGCCGTCACCCTGCACGAGGTTGAACACGCCGGCGGGCACGCCTGCGGCATGCATCACTTCGGCCATGATCACCGCGTTCGAGGGGCATTCTTCCGAAGGCTTGAGCACCACGGTGTTGCCCGCGGCGATGCACGGCGCGATCTTGGCGCAGATCTGGTTGAGCGGCCAGTTCCACGGCGTGATCGCCGCGACCACGCCAATCGGTTCATGCACGAAGCGGGCGTTGGCACCGGGCACCGGGTGTTCCCATTCGAACCCGTCAAGCGCTTCGAGCGTGCCCATGATGTAGCCCATGCCCGCGCCGACCTGAGCGGTGCCGGCGAAGCTGATCGGGGCGCCCATCTCCTCGCTGATCACCGCGGCGAAATCGGGGATGCGCTTCTTGTATTCGGCCAGAATGCGCATCAGCAGCGCCTTGCGTTCGGCCACCGGGGTTGCGGCAAAGGCAGGGAACGCGGCCTTGGCAGCGGCCACGGCCTTGTCCACATCGGCCTGGCTGCCGAGCGTGATGACCGCGCAAGGCTCCTCGGTGGTCGGGTTGATCACTTCGTGGCGGGTGCCGCCTTGGCTGTCGACGAATGCGCCGTTGATGTAGTGCTGAAGCTGCTCGCGCATCGGTGTTCTCCCAAGTGGATTAGTTGGCCGATCAATTAGGCTGCGGGTGAAGCGAATGCAAGGCAAGTGCGCGATTGCAACTGACTTGACCATCGGATTCAGACCGTTGGCCCAAGCCCCGGGCCGCGCCCGGCCCACCGCTTCAATCCGGCGAAATTGCGCCATTTTGGCAGGGTCAAATGCCAGATTGCGTAAGCGTCGCTAACCGTTTCTTTGCCACATGGTCTTAGACCGCATGCGATGGGTATGGGTCTATTCAGGCGCGGCGTCGGTGCACGGCCCGCAATGCGCAGTTTGCGCACAGGGTGGATTGCGCTTGCCACGTTCCTGGCGCTGCTTGCGCTTTCGGCCCTGCTGGTCACCGCGTTCACCCGTTCGACCCACATTGCCGACGAACTGGCGCGCGAGGATGAGCGCGTGCTGGTTGCGCGCTATCTCGACCAGCTCGGCAGTTCGATCGTCGCAGCGCAGAAAGTCCAGCTGACGTGGGACGATGCCATGCGCCATGCGGTGCTGAAGGACGACGAGGCCTGGGCCGATCACTTCCTCGGCGATTTCGTGTGGAACAACCTCGAGATCGACGCGTCGTTCCTCGTGCGGCCCGACGGGTCGCTTATCCATGGCTGGGCCAACGGGCGGCCGACCGAAGATGCGGGCTATCAGGAGGTCCGCTGGCATGTGGAGGATCTGATCGCCAAGGCGTGGCACAATGTGCCGCTTGGCGGTCATCAGGCCAGGATGGTGCATCTCGCCGACGTCGACTGGCCGACAGCCGAATCGGGCCAGCCGCTCAACCGCTGGGCAGCCACTGCCGTCTTGCGGCGCGACCGGCCCGCGTTTCTCACGGTCGTCTCGATCGTGCCCGACAACGACTACAGCTTGCTGAAGCGCGAGCCCAATTACGTCGCGACCGTGCGCTACCTCGATGGATCGCTGGTCCGCAAGATGGGGGACGATCTGGTGCTGCCGGACATGGGTTTCCGCCCGAACGGGGCGCTTCCGGCAAACCTGAATGCCGTGCCGCTCACCACAGTGTTTGGTGACCGGATTGGCTGGATCACCTGGAAACCCAAGGAACCCGGCCCCAAGATCGTGCAGCGCACCGCGCCGGTGCTCGCCGCCTTCATCCTGTTTTTCCTTGCCGTGGTGGCAGGGGGCGCGGCGATCATGCGGCGCATGCGCCTCACCGCGAACGAGCTCAAGGCAAGCGAGGCGCAGGCCCAGCACAATTCGCTGCACGATGCGATGTCCGGGCTGCCCAACCGGGTTTACTACATGCAGCGCCTGCGCACCCTGCTGCAGGAATTCAGCGGGGGCTCGGCGAGCGGCAATCTGTTCGTGGCCTATATTGATATCGACGGCTTCAAGCTGGTGAACGACACGATGGGCCACCATGTCGGTGATGAGCTGGTCCGGCATGTCGCGTACCGGCTGCGCGAGGCGCTGCCGCAAGGCGATTTCATCGCGCGGTTCGGCGGCGACGAGTTCGTGGTGCTCCACTGCAGCGACGATGGCGCGGCGGCGGCCGACCGGCTCGGCAGCGAAATCATCACTCTGATGCGCAAGCCGTTCGTCATTTCGGGCAACACGCTCGAAGTTTCGGTCAGCTGCGGGATAAGCTGGGGGCCGGAACAGAGCGAAGACCCGGGCGAGCTGCTGCGCCGCGCCGATATCGCGCTCTACCGCGCCAAGCAGCGCGGCCGCGGCCGCTACCGCCGCTTCACACCGGACATGGATGCCAGCGTCAAGCTGCGCCGCGAGATGGAAATGGAACTCCGCCTTGCGATCACGCGCGGCGAACTGTCGATCGCCTACCAGCCGGTGGTCGATACCGGCAGCGGCGAAATCCGCGGCTTCGAGGCGCTGCTCAGGTGGAACCATCCGGAGCGCGGCGAGATCCGCCCCGACCTGTTCGTGCCGGTCGCCGAGCAGGGCGGGCTGATGATCGCGCTCGGCACCTGGGTGCTGCGCCATGTCTTCACCGAATGCCGCACGTGGCCCGGCTGCGACATTTCGGTCAACCTATCGCCGCTGCAGATCATGGCGGGCGACTTCATCCCGATGCTCGGCGCGTTGCTGCAAGAGACGGGCATGGACCCGCACCGGCTGGTGTTCGAAGTGACCGAAGGCGTGATGCTCGATCGCAGCGCGCATGTGATCAGCGTGCTGCGCGAACTCAATCGCATGGGCATCCGCGTCGCGCTCGATGATTTCGGGATCGGCTATTCCTCGCTCTCGTATTTGCGCTCGTTCCAGTTCGACCGGATCAAGATCGACCGCTCGTTCGTCCAGAACATCGAGCGCGACCGCGATGCGCACGCGATCCTTTGCGCGATTGTGGCGCTGGGCAAGACGCTGCGGATGAAAGTCGTGGCGGAAGGCGTCGAGACCGAAGTGCAGCGGCTGCTGGTGCAGGCGGCGGGCTGCGAGCTGGTGCAGGGCTTCCTGTTCTGGCGCGGGCTTCCGGCGCAAGAGGCGCGGGCGCTGCTGCCCTCGCCCGAGGCGGCCGCGCGGCTGTGCAAGGCTTCCTGAGCGGTCAGCTCTTGGCCGCTGTGTCCGCTTCGGCCGTCTCGGTATTGGGATAGATAAAGCCGCTGGCCGCGCTGGGGCGCAGGCCGAGCGAGCGGGTCGGCGCATACCACACGCGCACCTGGCTCCAGTCGCCCGCAGGCGAAACGTCCACCGCCATCACGCCGCGCTCGACCATGCCGGGGCGCGACCAGTTGGCGTGGCTGATCAGGATATGCCGCTCGTCGACCACTTTGCTGACCACCGCGACATGGCCATAGGGCATTGCGCGCGTGGCGCTGAACGCCAGCACTGCACCGGCCCGGGGCGCATGGCCGCGATCATAGCGGCCTTCGGCATGGCCCCACCAATCGCGCGCATTGCCGCTGAGCTGCACATCGGACACCTGCCGCGCATAGGTCACGCACTGGAGGCGGGCCTGCGCCGCCGAAGGCAGCGCTGCGATGGACAGGAGAGCAAGGAAGGCTGCGACGAGTGTTCTTAGCATGTGCAGCATGACTAAGCATTTGTGACGATTCGGGGAGTCCACGCGGGCTCCGTTCATCCTGCAGCCATCACGGCTTGTCCCGCTTCAGCGCAGACCTGTGGAACATATCACAGCAGAGCGGGTTTGCTTGGCGTTTACTAACCTGTTGGTTTCGCGTGCTGCGCGGCATAGCCCTTGCGCTGCGTGTCGATCAGGTAGGCGTGGATCGCCTTGACATCATACGCACTGACCATGTCGCCCATCGGGGCCATGCCCGCCCCCGCCAGCGCGCCTTTCAGCACGATCTGGCCAAACATCCCGTGGATTTCGCGCGGCAGGCGCGAGAGGTCGGGCGTGATGCCGGGGCCGAACATATGGCAGCGCGAGCAGAATTCGGTGAACTTGGCCTCGCCATGCGCGATCAGCGCCGGGGTCGTCTTGAACTTGGGCGGGGCAGGATACGTCAGCGGATCGGGGCGCGGCTCCGGCTGCGGCACCGGCCCGCCGCCAAGCTTGAACACGAGGATGCGGTTGGTGTTCTGGTTGCGATAGGCGATGTCCACTGGCGGCAGCGGATAGCTGATGCCCACCCCGCCATAGCCCACTTGCACTGCGATATATTGCACCCCGCCGATGCGGTAAGTCATCGGCGCGGCCATGATATGCGATCCGGTCTGGATCGCGGCGAGCTGCGCGCCGGTCTTGGCGTTATACACGCGCAAGGTGCCATCGCCGCGCCCCTGCACCACGATATTGCCCGCCGTGGACAGCACGCCGCCGTCATAGCCGCGATTGCCATCGGAGGTAACCTGTTCCCACACCACCTTGCGCGCCACCGGGTCCCACGCTTTGAGCACTTCGCGCACCAGACTGGTCTTGCCGCGCTCCTTCTGCAGCTCGGCCTTGGTCGGCACCGGGCCGAACAGCCGCGTCAGCGTCGGCTCGTCATAGGTATCGTCGGGAATGATCCCGTTGGCGTTGAAGAAGCCCTCGAGATGGTCGAGCTTGCCCTTGTTGACCGCCAGATTGACCATGACATTGGAGGCATCGAGCGTGGGGATATAGACCAGCCCCGTCTGCGGGCTGAACGACATCGGGTTCCACGTGTGCGCGCCGGCCCACGAAGGATAGACGTTCTTGGGCTTGGCCGAATAGTCCGCAACGTCGGTGAACTCAGGGCGGCCCGTGGCCAGATCGACGCCCTTGGCCCAGTTGACATACGAGAAGGCATCGGCCGCGAGCAATTTGCCGGTCTTGAGATCGAGCGTGTAGTAAAACCCGTTCTTTGAGGCCTGCATCACCACGCGGCGCGTTTCGCCGCTGCCGCCGATGGGCAGGTTGGCGAATATGAACTTCTGCACCGCGTCATAGTCCCAGGCGTCGCCGGGGGTTTCCTGATAATACCAGTTCATCCGGCCAGAATGCGCGTTCACCGCGATGATCGAGGCGTTGAACAAGTCGTCGTGGCGATCAGCGGCGCTTTTGGCGCGCGAATAGGGTGAGGCATTGGCGGTGCCGAACACGATCTGGTCGGTCTCGGCATCATACGACAGGCCGTCCCACACCGTGCCGCCGTTCTGGTAGCGGCCATCGTGGTCCGGGCCCCAGGACTTGGCGGCCATCGCCAGTTCGGGGTGTTCGAGCGGCTGGCCGGGGGCGGGGGGCACGGTGAAGAAGCGCCATTTGAACGCGCCGGTCTTGATGTCCCACGCCGAAATATACCCGCGCGTCGATCCATCGCCGAGATCGGCGCCCGAATTGCCGATCACCACCGAATCGCCGGTGAGCAGCACCGCGCCGGTCGAGGCGTAGGTCTGGTGGCGGTTGATGATCGTATCCGCCGTCCACTTCTCCGCGCCCGTCCTGGCATCGAGCGCATGGAGCCGTCCGTCCTCGCTGGCGACAAACACCACCCCATCGCGCACCGCGACCCCGCGGTTGACCGTGTCGCAGCACGCATTGCGCGCCGAGGCCGGATCGACGCCGGGATCGAACGACCACAGCAGTTTGCCGCTGACCGCATCGAGCGCATAGACAATGCCCCACACGCCCGAGGTGTACATCACCCCGCCCATCACCAGCGGCGTCGCCTCCTGCCCGCGCTCGGTGCCCATGTCATAAGCCCAGGCAAAGCCGAGCTGGCCCGCATTGCTGTCGTTGATATCGGCGAGCGATGAAAACCACGTCCCCGCCGCGTCCCCGCCAACATAAGGCCATTGGTCGCCCGCGACCGGATGGGTGGCCGCCGGATAGTCGGGCAAGCCCGCCTGAAGCGATGATGCGGCCACGCTGGCTACGCAGAGCAGGCCGAGCAGGGGGAGGCGGAGATTGAGCGATACCATGGCTCGGAGTGTCCGGCGGAATGCGCGCCTTGGCAAGCGGGTTTTAGGGGGGTGGGTGAGGGGAGTTGCGGTGGCTGCGCTCGGAGCAGTCCCAAAACCCGTTCGCGTCGAGCGAAGTCGAGACACAGGGCGCAAGGTGCCTCGACTTCGCTCGACACGAACGGACGTGTGGGCGTGCTTCGGAGGCGCTGGTAACGCTGCGCGTTGATCGGGCACTTCCTTGCCCCTCCCCCGATCGGGGGAGGCCGGGTGG
>CAIKKO010000279.1 GCA_903828025.1 uncultured Sphingomonadales bacterium | reverse complement strand
GCTGTCCGAGATCGAGGCCGACCTTGCCGCGCGCGACGAACGCGACCGCGCCCGCGCCGCCGCCCCGCTGCGTCAGGCCGAGGACGCCGCGCTGCTCGATACGTCGGCGCTGCCGATCGAGGCGGCCATTGCGGCGGCGATTGCCTTGGTGGAAAAGCAGGTGGCGGCCAAGGCAGCCCAGCCATGAGCCTTACCATCCGCGACTACTCGGACGACCTCGCGCAGCACTTCCACGATATCAACGCCGAGTGGATCGAGGCGATGTTCGTGCTCGAACCCGTCGACCGCGAGGTGCTGGAAAACCCGCGCGAGAAAGTCATCGCACCGGGAGGCGTGATCCTGTTCGTCGAAGCGGAGGGGCTTGGCATTGTCGGCACCTGCGCGCTCAAACCCACTGGCAGCGGAAGCTATGAGCTGACCAAGATGGGCGTGCGCGAAACCGCGCGCGGGCTTGGCGCGGGGGCGTTCCTGCTGGAGGCGGTGATCGCGCGGGGCGTGGAGATCGGGGCCGATCCGCTCTATCTCCTGACCAACAAGGCCTGCGCGGCGGCAATCCATCTCTATGAAAAACTGGGTTTCCGTCACGATGCCGGGATCATGGCGGACTACGGCGCGCGCTATGCCCGCTGCGATGTGGCGATGCGGTATGCGCCGTAAGACCGCGCGGGCAAACGCGATGGCCACGTCCGCGCGATTGCCCGCCCGCCGCTCCCCACGGGTTTCTGCGTAGGGCCTGAAGCGAGCGCAGGCCGCGCCGTCCTAAGCCTTGTGGTAAACACCAGAGGCGGGAGTGAGCGATGATCGACGAGTTCGACGGGGTTGAGCAAATCAACGGACGCCGCGCCAAGCGCGTCGGCTTCGAGCTTCCCGTGCGCTGCAAGCTCGGGCTGGTCCGGTCAACGGTCATGCTTAAGGACCTCACCACCCACGGCGCGCGGATCGAGGGCATTCCCCGCCAGCGCATCGGCGAATCGATCCTGCTGTTCCTGCCGGGCCTCGCGCCCAAGATCGCTTTCGTGATCTGGTCGGAGGACAAGACCTCGGGGCTCGAATTCGAACATCCGCTGCACGAGAACGTGTTCGCCGCGCTCGTCGCCGATTTCGCCATCGGCCATTTGCAGCGGATGGAACCGGCCCCCCTGCCGATCGAAACGCCCGAAATCCGCCCGGCGCGCCACGCGGCATAAGCTGCGTGATCGCGGGCCAGTCACGCGCATAGCCGCCTGCACGGCAGCCGGTGCTGTGATTGCGGCGATCCGGCCACGGTGAACGCATCTCGCGTGGATTGGTCCGCCGTCCTGCGGTAAGATCGCGGCATGGCTTTCTTCATATCCATGCGCAATGCCCGGAATGAACGGGCGCTCGGCAAAGTCCGCTATCTGGAGATCGACGACCAGACGGATGCGGCGGTCCAGCGTTCGCCCGATTTCTGGGCCAACCGGATCATGCTGCAATTCCCGCCCAAGCCGGTCGCGGGCAAAAAGACGCCGCAGCGGATCGGTGAAATCCTGTTTCTGGTGCACGGGTTCAATGTCGATTCCGCCGCCGCGCTGGCGTTTCACCGCATGTGTGAACGGCAGCTGCGCGCCGCCGGGTGGGAAGGCCTCGTCATCAGCTTTGACTGGCCGTCGGACGGTCTGGTGTTTGCCTATCTCGATGACCGGGCGGATGCCCGCGCTGCCGCCAGCGCGCTGACCAATTCGGCCATCGGGCTGCTGGAAGCGCGGCAGGCTACGGATTGCATCGTCAACGTCCATATCATGGCGCATTCGATGGGCTGCTTTGTCACCCAGCAGGCCATCAACTGGGCCTATCAGGATGTTCGTCCCGGCTGGCGGGTCGGTCAGG
>CAIKKO010000278.1 GCA_903828025.1 uncultured Sphingomonadales bacterium | reverse complement strand
CCGCATCCGGCCCGACGAATTCGCCGTGACCCGGCAGGCCCCGCTGGTGGTGCCGCCCGATTTCGCGCTGACCCCGCCGAACCCCGGCGCGCCGCGTCCGCAGGATGTGGATTCGAGCAAGCAGGCGCTTGATGCCCTGTTCGGCGGCCCCGCCCCGCGCAGCGCCATCGAAAGCGACGCGATCGGCAAGGCCGGCACTCCGGCGGTGAGCATCCGCAGCGTGGTCGGTGATCCGGCGACGCGCACCGTGGCCAAGGGCTCGGCGGTCAAAGATCTGCTCGCCGCCCCGCAAGGTGACGGGCACGAGGCGCAGGCCAGCATCCCGGGTTGATCGGTTAGATCCTCCCCGTTTGGGCCTGCCGCAAAAATGGGGAGAATCTGAGGCTCAACCGTCCAGCATGACGGCGGGCGGCGCTGCGGGCCGAGACTTGCTCGCCAGCAACTTGTCGATCTTGCGGCCGTCCATATCGACCACTTCGAACCGCCAGCCCTGATCGTGGAAATGCTCGCCCTCGCTCGGCAGGCGTTTGAGCACCGATAGCGCGAATCCGGCGGCGGTGGCGTAGTCGCGGCCTTCGGGCAAGTCGATCGAGAGGCGGTCCGCCATCGCATCGGCGGGCAGCGCGCCCGATAGCAGCAGCGAGCCATCCTCGCGCTCGACGATCATCGGCCCATCGCCCTCATCGCCATGCGCGACGAAATTGCCGACAATCGCATCGAGCAAGTCGGCCGGCGTGACGATGCCTTCGAGGTGGCCATACTCGTCATGGACCAGCGCGATGGCGACTTCGGCCTGCTGGATCACGCGCAGCGCGTCCATCGTATCGAGCTGGTCGGGCACGATGGCGGGCTTCTTCATCAGGCGGGTGAGCATGACCTTGCGCCCGCGCAGCAGCACCGACAGCACATCGCGCACTTTGACCACGCCGACCACGTTATCGACCGAGCCATCGGCAATCAGCAGCAGCGAATGCGGGCTGTCGGCGATGGCGGTGCGCAATTCGGTTTCGGGCGCGCGGCGCTCGATCCAGTGGAGTTCGGTGCGGGGGGTCATCACCTCGCGCACCGGGCGCTCGGCCAGGCGCATGATGCCGGTCATCAGCGCGCGCTCGTCTTCCTCGATTACGCCCGAGCGGGTGGCTTCGGCGAAGATCATGTGGAGCTCTTCGGCGGTGACGTCCTGATCGCTGGCATGCGCGACCCCGAACAGGCGCAGCAGCAGGCCCGAGGAGCGGTCCAGCGCCCAGACCAGCGGCGCCGTCGCGCGCGACATCAGCACCATCGGCGCAGCGGCCACGACCGCGATGGGTTCGGCTGCGCGCAGCGCCAGCTGCTTGGGCACGAGTTCGCCGACCACGAGGCTGAGATAGGTGGTGCCCGCGATCACCAGCATGAACCCTGCGGTCGGTGCATAGGCCGCCGGGAAGCCCCATGCGGCGAGGCGTTCGCCGGTGGGGCCGCCGAGGCTCGAGCCCGAATAGGCGCCCGCGACGATCCCGACGAGCGTAATGCCGATCTGCGCGGTGGACAGCAGCTTGCCCGGGTCCGCTGCGAGATCGAGCGCAATCCTTGCGCCCTTGCTGCCGTTCTCCGCCGCGACCTTCAGCCGCGCCGGGCGTGCGGAAACAATCGCCAGTTCCGACATGGAAAAGAGGGCGTTGAGGACGACCAGACCGAGAATGATGAGGGCGTCAGGCCAAGGATACGGGGTCACGCGGCGAGCGCTAGCAGATTTGCGGCGAGACGCGAAGGCCTGCTATTCGGGTGCCGTTCATCATGATATGCCGAAAGCGCGTGCTGGAACCGGACGGCGACAGGCTCTCTGGCATGCACTAGGCCGTTTTGGGCCAAATTTCCGGACCCGTAACCGGGCCGCTCGTAGGGGAAATACCATGAAAATCCGCCGCATTCTCGTCTCCAGCCTTTGCGCTGTGTCGCTCCTCAGCCTCTCGGCTTGCGTGACTGATCCCAACACCGGCCAGCAGAAAGTCTCGCGCACCGCGATCGGTGCAGGCGGCGGCGCACTGGCGGGCCTGCTGCTCGGCGGGCTGATCGGCGGCGGCACCGGCCGCATCATCGGCGCAGGCATCGGCGGCGTCGCGGGCGCGGCAGTGGGCTATACCTACGACAAGCAAATCAAGCAGCTGCGCGAGCAGACTGCCGGTTCGGGCGTGGACGTGAGCCCGGTCGATGGCGGCAAGGCCATTTTGGTCAACCTGCCCAACGGCGTGACCTTCGACACCGACAGCACGCTGATCAAGCCCGCTTTCCGCGACACGCTCGACAAAGTGGCGCAATCGCTGGTACAGTATCCCGATTCGCTGATCGACGTGTATGGCCACACCGATTCGACCGGTTCGAGCACCTATAACCAGACGCTTTCGGAAAACCGCGCGCGCGCCGTGGCAGATTATCTCGCCTCGCGCGGGGTCAATCCTTCGCGCTTGCGCAGCCAAGGCTATGGCGAGACGCAGCCGGTCGCTTCCAACGCCACCGAGGAAGGCCGCTCGGCCAACCGCCGCGTGGAAATCAAGATCGTGCCAGTGACGCAGGACGATGTCGCCCGCGCGCGTCAGGGGCAGTAAAAGATAGTGTACGCCAGCCGGGTTGACGTCATGTCGATCCGGCTGGCATCGCTCCCTCCAAAGGAGCGCTTCCATGACTTTCACCCGCCGCACAATTGCTGGTCGCGAGACCAATCCCATCGGCTTTGGCTGCATGACGCTGAGCTGGGCCTATGGCACGCCGCCTTCGGACGAGGACGGTGCCCGCCTGCTCGATGCCGCACTCGATCTGGGCTACGATCATCTCGATACCGCGCGGATCTATGGGCTGGGGCATAACGAAACGCTGATCGGCAACGCGCTGGCGGGCAAGCGCAACCGCTTCTTCCTCGCCAGCAAGACCGGCATTATTGTCGATGGCAAGGCGCGCCGCATCGATTGCAAGCCCGAGACGATCCGCACCGCGCTGGAAACCTCGCTCCAGTTGCTCAAGACCGATCACATCGACCTTTATTACCTCCACCGCCGCGATTTCACCGTGCCAATCGAGGAATCGGTCGGCACGCTGGCCGATCTGGTGCGCGAAGGCAAAATCGGCAGCATCGGCCTTTCGGAAATGTCCTCCGAAACCGTCCGCCGCGCCCACGCCGAACACCCCATCGCCGCGCTGCAGACCGAATATTCGCCGATGACGCGCAATCCGGAAATCGCGGTGCTCGAAACCTGCCGCGAACTGGGCATCACGTTCGTGGCGTTCTCGCCCGTCGGGCGCGGGCTGCTGGTCGATGAGCGGCCCGATCCGGCAGTGATGCCCAAAGGCGACATCCGCCCCGGCATGCCGCGCTTTCAGGGCGAGAACTGGACCCGGAACCTCGCGCTGGCGGAAAACTTCGCCGCCCTCGCCGCCCGCGAGGGGGTGACCGCCGCCCAGCTCGCGCTCGGCTGGGTGCTGTCCCGGGGTGAGCACATCGTGGCCATCCCCGGCACCGCGCGGCAGGACCACCTCGCCGAAAATATCGCGCGTTGGGATTGGGAGCCTTCGGCGGCGCTGGTCGCGGAAGTCGATGCCTTGATCAATCACCAGACCGTGGCGGGCCACCGCTATGGACCGGCGATGCAGGCGACGATTGATACGGAAGAGTTCGAGGCGGCCTAAGCCATTCTACTCGCCCGCTCGGCGAGCCGGTCCACCGCTGCAGCGTGTATCGCGGGCGCAGCGGCGAGCAGGCCGAACGCGCGCGGATCGCGTTTGTTGTAGGCCAGCGGCGCGCCGAAGGCATCGCTGACCGCAGCGCCGGCTTCGCGCGCGAT
>CAIKKO010000277.1 GCA_903828025.1 uncultured Sphingomonadales bacterium | reverse complement strand
GCGCATCCGGCGGTTGATCCCGCGGAGGGGCAGACGCCTGCCGCAGCGGCGGACCAGAACGACCCGCCGGTCATGCTGCCGCTTGCGCCGCCGCCGCCGATTGATCCTGACATTGCCGCTGTCGCGCCGACCGAGACCCCGCCTGAGGCCTTGGGCGAAATGCTGCCCATTGCCGAACGGCCCTCCCGTCCGCGCAGCCAGGGAGGGGGCGCGGCGTGATGGTCAAGGATATCGACGAGAGCCAGGCCCCGCTGCTCGATCACTTGCTCGAACTGCGCACCCGGCTGCTGCGCTGTGTCTATGCCATCGCGATTGCGTTTGTGGTGTGCTTCTATTTTGCCGACACCATTCTGGGCATTCTGGTCCAGCCGCTGACCCATGCCTTCCCGCCGGGGCAGGGCAAGCTGATCTACACCAAGCTCTATTCGGCGTTTTTCGTGAACCTCAAGGTTTCGCTGTTCGCGGCGTTTCTGGTGAGCTTTCCGGTGATTGCCAACCAGCTCTGGGCGTTCATCGCGCCGGGGCTTTATGCCAAGGAAAAGAAGGCCTTCCTGCCGTTTCTGATCGCGACTCCAGTGCTGTTCACGATGGGGGCGAGCCTCGCCTATTTCGTGGTCATGCCGACCGCGTTCAAATGGTTCATCGGCTTTCAAGGCAATCGCGGCGGGCTGCAGCTGGAGGCGCTGCCGGGGATCGAGGAATACCTCAATCTGGTGATGCAGTTCATTTTCGCGTTCGGCATCAGCTTCCTGCTGCCGGTGCTGCTGATGCTGCTCAACCGCGCCGGGATCGTGACGCGCGCGCAGCTGGTGGCGGCGCGGCGCTATGTCATCGTGGGGATTACCGCGCTGGCCGCCGTGATCACCCCGCCCGACGTGCTCAGCCAGCTGATGCTCGCGATCCCGCTGCTGATCCTGTTCGAAGGCACGCTGATCGTGATGCGCGTGGTCGAGCGGCGCGATGCGGCGGAGAAGGCCAAAGCCGAAGCGGCGGAAAGCGGCAGCGCCGCGAGCGTTTGAGCGCATTCCGGCCCCGCAGCGGCGCGCGCGCGTTGCCCTTGGCGCGGGAGCGTGGGTAGCCTGCACCACTGATCGTGATCGGAGGGGACAGGCCATGCTGCGCCGGAATTTGTTGCTGCTGGGCGTGCTGTTCGCCGCCCCCGCGCTTGCCGCCGAAACCCCGTTGCCGGTCGTCAATCCGGGGTTCAAGGGCGCTTACAACGCGCTGCCCGCTGGCGGGCCGGTCACGGGTGAGACCGCGCCGGGGTGGGATCACAACAGCGGCTATGGCGATACGACCACGGTCTATGCGCGCGATACCGGCAATCCGCATTCGGGCAGCGCCTGCCAACAGATCACGGTCAAGGCGGTGCGCTATGGCAATCTTCAGCTGATTCAGGGGCTTGCGGTCAAGGCCGGAACAATCGTGACAATCGGCGCCTGGCTGCGCGGGAACCCGGGCACGGTCGCCAGCCTTGCAGTGCAGGGCGGTGCGCCCGATTATCCGCAGATCGCGGGGACGGACTTTCCGGTGCAGCGCGGCTGGCGGCGGATCACCGCGCAAGGCTATGTCACCAAGGACGACGCGGCGGCCATCGTGATCAGCCTCAATGCGCCGGGCACGATCTGCATCGACGATATCACTGCCACGACCCGGCCGGGCGCGCTGCGGCACACGCTGGCGTTCGGCCCGATTCCCGCCAGCTTCTTCGGCATCCACGTCTCGAACTTCCAGTACAACCGCTTGCGCAACCCGCGCTTTGCTCCGCCGTTCGTAGCGGTGGGGGTGAGCCCCGGCACGATCACGGGCACGATGGCCACCGAATGGGAGGAGAATTCGGCCTGGGCCGATGTCACCGTGGACTATCACCCGGACAGTACCCCGGTGCCGGGCGGGAGCGGCGCGCAGGCGGTCGATATCAAGGCTATCCGCAGCGGGCGGCAGCAGTTCGAGCAGCCGGTCGCGGTGCTGCCGGGGCAGGACTAAGTGTTCACCGCCAAGCTGCGCGGCACGCCGGGGCTGCCGGTCGAGATGTATGTCCAGAATTCGCAGCCGCCGTTTCAGGGCTACGGTTCGCAGTGGATCAGCGATCTCGGGCCGGCGTGGAAGACGTATACCGTGACCAGCGGGGTCGGCGCGAGTGGCCATGTCAATCTGACGTTCGCTTCGGACCAGCCGGGCAGCTACTCTGTGGCGGACGTGCAGTTCACCACCAAGGACGGCAAGCCCGTGCCCGCCGGGGTGCGCTTCCCGCCGCCCGGGTTCGGCACGCTGCGGCTGTGGGACAGCGATACGACCTGGGCGAAGCTGGAGCCGCTGCCGGACCAGTGGCAGTTCGCCGGGCTCGACCGGTTCATCGCCGCAAAAGCGCCGGGGCAGGCGGTGATCCTCACGCTCGGTCAATCGCCGACGTGGGCCTCGTCCGATCCGGCGCGGCCGACGTTCTATGGTTCGGGCGCGACGGCACCGCCGAAGGACCTTGCGGACTGGACCCGCTACATCCAGACCGTGGCCAAGCGCTACAAGGGCCGGATCCAATACTACGAAGTGTGGAACGAGCCGAATGACCCGACATTCTATTCGGGCACGGTGGCGCAGATCGCGGCGCTGACCAAAGCGGCGAGCGCGGCGCTGAAGGCGGTCGATCCGGACGCGAAGCTGATTACTGCGCCGGCGTATTCACCGGGCTATCTTGACCAGTATCTCGCGACGGGCGCGGCGCAGTATGCTGATATCATTGGCTATCATGCCTATGCCACTCCGCCCGAGGAGGCCGGTCGCCAGCTCGCCAACGTGCGGCTGGTGCTGGCCAAGCGGCACCTTACGGCCATGCCGCTGTGGGACACCGAGGGCGGCAGCGGCAACGACACGACCCCGCCCGAAATCGCCCGGACCTATATGGCGCGCAAGTATTTGACCGATCTGGCGTTCGGCGCGTCGAACTTCGGCTGGTACGGCTGGGGTCCGGCCACGCCTTACGCGGTGGGCACGACGGAGAACGATCCGCGCGTGCAGACCCCGGCGGCCAAGGCCTTTGCCGTGGTGCGCGGCTGGCTGGTCGGGTCCACGCTCAGCTCGGTGCAGATCGACAAGGCCGGATCGTGGCGGATGGCGCTCGATCTGGCGGGGGGCGGCAAGGGGCTGGTGCTGTGGAACCCGGACACAACCGCGCCCTTCGCGCTGCCGAAAGCGTTTCGCGGCGGCACGCTGACCGATCTGGACGGCAAGACCAGCACGCTGAGCGGGGCGGCGCTGGACCTGACGTATGCGCCGGTGCTGGTTTCGGTGCCTTAGGGTAACCAACCCATCACTGCGTTCGTCCCGAGCGAAGTCGAAGGGCTCGGGACGAACGGGTCATACCAACCTGCTTTGACTATGACTCACTGCTCCCCTCCCCGGCGGGGAGGGGTTGGGGGAGGGGGGACGGCGTTTCCGGCAAGCTCCAAACACCCCCACCCAGCCTCCCCCGAACGGGGGAGGGGCAGATGGGTTGTAGGTATGAGTTGCGAACGCGCGGCCCTATCGCTTGGCCGGTTCCGCTCCGGCCGCCCCGCCTTCGGGCTTCGCCGCGTCCCACACTTTGCCGCCGCCGACCCAGGTTTCGAGCACTTTGGTCGCGCGGATTTGCGCCGGGGTGGCGGTCATCGGATCGGTATCGACGAAGATGAAATCGGCGCGCTGGCCCGGAGCGATGCGGCCGAAGTGCGTTTCCGCGAACCCGGCATAGGCCGCCGCCGAGGTGTAGCCCGCCAGCGCAGTCAGGCGGCTGACGCGCTCTTGCGGCTGCCAGCCGCCAGCGGGCTGGCCGGTCTCGTCCTCGCGGCTGATCGCAGCGGCGAGGCCGGCCCAAGGGTCGGGCCGTTCGATCGGGCTGTCGGACCCGAAGGCCAGTGTCGCGCCAGTGGCTTTGAGCGAGGTCCAGGCATAAGCGCCCTTCAAACGGTCCGGCCCGAGGCGGGCTTCGGCCATCAGCCGGTCCGAGGTCTGATGCACCGGCTGCATCGAAGCGACCACGCCGGTGGTGCGGGCGATGCGCGCCATGACCGGCCAGTCGGCGGGGTCCACGATCTGGGCATGCTCGATCCGCCAGCGCCGGTCACCCGTGTAAGTGGCGGAGAGGTCTTCCATCGCGCTCAGCAGCACGCTGTTGGCTTCATCGCCAATGGCGTGGACCGCGATCTGGTAGTGGTCCATCGCCGCGCGGCTCATCAGATTGCCGAGCTGCGTTTGCGTGAGGCGGGGGAGGCCGCGCGTTTCGGGCTTGTCCGAATAGGGGGCCTTGAGCCACGCGCCGCGCGAGCCGAGCGCGCCGTCCATATAGAGCTTCACGCCGTTCAGCCGCAGCCGGTCGGCATAGAGCCAGGGCGAGGGGCCGGGGCCGCCGATCAGCAGTGTGTTGTCGATGCCGTCGCCGTACGCCATGATCCGGACGTAGAGCTGGTTGGCATCCCCGGCGCGGCGGAAGGCCTGCCAATCCTGGATCGAGCTGCCCATATCGGCCACGGCGGTGAGGCCGCGCGTGAAGAACAGCCGCTGCGCCTGCGCCAGCGTGGCGTCCAGATCGCGCGCGGTGGGCGGGGGCACGTGGCTGCCGACGAGATCGGCGGCGTTGTCGACCAGCACGCCAGAGGGTGTGCCATCGGCGTTTCGGATGATCTCGCCGCCCGTCGGCGCGGTGCTCGCGGCGGTGACGCCTGCAGCCTTGAGCGCGGCGCTGTTTGCCCAGCCGGCGTGGCCGTCGACGCGTTCGAGCCAGACCGGCTGGCCGGGCACCACGGCATCGAGTTCGGCGGCGGTGGGGAAGCGGCCGAGCTTCCAGCGCTCCTGATTCCAGCCGCGCCCGATCAGCCACGGCCGGTCCGGGTGCGCCTTGGCATAAGCGCCGATCTTCTCAAGCGCTTCGGCGAGGCTGTTGGTTTCCGAAAGATCGAGCGTCAGCGCGGCAGTGCCCGTGCCCATCACATGGACATGCGCGTCGATCAGCCCGGGCAGGAGCAGGCGGCCCTTGCCGTCGAGCCGGGCGGTGATGCCCTTCTTCGGCACTTTCTCGCCTTCGTGGATGACCGCCTTGATCACCCCGGCATCGTCATAGACAAAGGCCTTGAACCGCTCGATCTGGCCGTCCGAGCCGATGGTCTGGCCCTGGACGTTGTCGATCAGGGTGTCAGCGTGGGCTGGGGTGGTGAGGAACGTGAAGGCGGCGAGTGCGGCGAGGCCCACCCCCGACCCCTCCCGCAAGCGGGAGGGGAGCCTGTCGCACTTTCTTCCCCTCTCCCGCTTGCGGGAGGGGTTGGGGGTGGGCCATTTTCCCATCACGACGTCCCTCGGCGCGGCAGGCGGCGGATCAGCGCGCTGGTATCCTGCCGCCCTCCGCCCATGGCCTGCACATCGGCATAGAACTGGTCCATCAGCGCAGTGACGGGCACGCTCGCACCCAGCCCGCGCGCTTCCTCGATGGCGAGGCCCAGATCCTTGCGCATCCAGTCGATCGCGAAGCCGAAATCGAACTCGTCCTTGGCCATGGTATGCCAGCGGTTGTCCATCTGCCACGATTGCGCCGCGCCGCCCGAGATCGCCTCGAACACTTTGTCCAGATCGAGCCGCGCGGCCTGCGCGAAGCGCATCGCTTCGGAAAGGCCCGCGATCGCGCCGGCGATGCACATCTGGTTGGCCATCTTGGCGGTCTGCCCCGCGCCGGGCTTGCCGACATGGACGACGCGCTTGGCATAAGCGGCGAGCACCGGGCGCGCCGCGTCGACCGCCTTGGCGCTGCCGCCGCACATGATTGACAGCGTGCCGGCTTCCGCGCCCGATTGCCCGCCGGTGACGGGGGCATCGACGCAGAGCAGCTCCTTGTCGCGGCCTTCGACCGCGATCTGGCGGGCAATCCGCGCCGAAACGGTGGTATGGTCGATGAACACCGCGCCGCGTCGCAGCGTGGAGAACGCGCCGGTGGGGCTGAGCACGACATCGGCGAGGTCATCGTCGTTGCCGACGCAAGTGATCACCACGTTTGCGCCCTCAGCCGCTTCGGCGGGGCTGGTGGCGACGCGCGCGGCGAGGCCCGGGTGCGCCGCTTGCCACGCTTCCGCGCGCGCGGGCGTGCGGTTGTAGATGGTGAGGTGGTGCCCGGCGCTGCCGAGATGGCGGGCCATGGCCCCGCCCATCACGCCAAGGCCCAGGAACGATACGGCAAGCGGCGCCGGGAGCGGTGCTGGGAGCGGCTGGGAAGTCGGTTCGGTCATGGCTGCAGGTTCTAGCCGCTTTGCCGCCGCGCGCCAGCCCCCCAAGTGAACTGCCCACATCACACCATGCGTTCGCGCCGATTGCGGTGAAACAGCGCTTGTGCGCCGGGGGGCAGGCGGGCTAGCGCGGCGCTCATGCTGCATCGCAACAGACTCGTACCGCTCGTCTCGCCTGCCTTCTGGCTCTGCCTTGCCGGGGCGGTGACGCTGGCGCTGATGCCCCATCCGCCGGAAATCCATCAGCTGAGTGACAAGGCGCAGCACATGCTGGCGTTCGGCACGCTGGCCCTGCTCGGCAGCTTCGCCTTTCCGCGCATGTCCAAGCCCCGGCTGGGCGAGCGCCTCTCGTTCATCGGTGCCTTGGTGGAAGTCGCGCAGTCGATCCCCATGCTCCACCGCGATTGCGATATCCGCGACTGGATCGCCGATACGCTGGCGATCGTGGTGGTGCTGGTGCTGCTGCATCTGTTGCGGCTGCCGCGTGATCAGGCCCCAGAAGAGGCCCCAGAACAGGCCTGATCGCTTCCCGGTTTCCATAGCGCGGGCTTTCGATTAGGGCGCGCATCATGAACACGCCCGCATCCGCCCCGCTCACCCCGTCCCCTGCTGCGCTGCTGACACTGGAGGACGTGCGCGCCGCTGCCGTGCGGATTGCCGGGCAAGTGGTGCGCACGCCCACCTTGCACAGCAAGACGCTGAGCGAGATCACCGGCGCGGAGATCTGGCTGAAGTTCGAGAACCTGCAGTTCACCGCAGCCTACAAGGAGCGCGGCGCGCTCAATGCGCTGCTCCAGCTGAGCGGGGAGCAGCGTTCGCGCGGCGTGATCGCGGCCTCGGCCGGCAACCATGCGCAAGGCCTGTCGTATCATGGCACGCGGCTGGGAGTGCCTGTCACCATCGTGATGCCGCGCACCACGCCGACGGTGAAAATCATGCAGACCGAAGCGGTCGGCGGCAATGTCGTGCTGGAAGGCGAGACGTTTGACGAAGCGCTGGCGCATGCCCGCATGCTGGAAACCGAACGCGGGCTGACTTTCATGCACCCGTTCGATGATCCGCGCGTCGCGGCCGGGCAGGGTACCGTCGCGCTCGAAATGCTCGAGGATGCGCCCGAGATCGAAACGCTGGTCGTGCCGATTGGCGGGGGCGGCCTGCTTTCGGGCATGGGCACCGCCGCGCGCGGGCTCAAGCCTTCGATCGGGCTGATCGGGGTGCAGGCCACGCTGTTCCCCTCGATGTACGCCAAGCTCAAGGGGCTCGATCTGCCTTGCGGCGGGGATACGCTGGCCGAAGGCATCGCGGTGAAGGAGCCGGGCGTGTTCACGTCGGCGGTGCTGGCCAAGATCGTTGACGATATCGTGCTGGTGGGCGAACCCGCGCTGGAAACCGCGGTCGCGCTGCTGCTGCAGATCGAAAAGACCGTGGTCGAGGGTGCGGGCGCGGCCGGGCTGGCGGCGGTGATGACGCACCGCAAGCGCTTTGCCGGGCGCAAGATCGGCCTCGTGCTGTGCGGCGGCAATATCGACACGCGCCTGCTCGCCAACGTGCTGCTGCGCGATCTGGCGCGCTCGGGCCGCATCGCGCGGCTGCGGCTGGCGCTGCAGGATCGCCCCGGCGCGCTGTTCAAGGTGATGCGCGAGTTCGATGCCTGCCAGGTCAACATCATCGAAATCTACCACCAGCGCATTTTCACGCACTTGCCCGCCAAGGGCCTGATCACCGACATCGAGTGCGAAGCGCGTGACCGCGAGCAGATCGACCTGCTGGTCGCCGCCTTGCGCGCCAAGGGCTATGACGTGACGCAAGTGGAGCTGGGTTAAGCCTGTTTGCTAAGGCTGCCGGTTCACATCCCGGCGCGCAGCCATCCCGATCCGGGACGCGCGCGCCGGCCGTGCTGCCAGCTGTGCATAAAACCACCGCCGTTAACGACCATTGGTGGTTAATGGCTCTTTCACCAAACGCGCGGGTGATGCATGTTCCTTCTCGTGAGCCGCCGGGTTGTCCGGTGGCCGAGAGGATCGTCAACCGGCTGTGACTGCGCCCGTCCGCTTCCCCCGCTTCTTCGTGACCAGCCCGATGCCTTGCCCCTATCTGCCGGGCAAGACCGAGCGGAAGGTGTTCACCGAGCTCAAGGGGCCCAATGCCGACGAGCTCAACGATGCGCTCGGCCGGATCGGCTTCCGCCGCAGCCAGACGGTGGCCTATCGCCCCAGCTGCATCGAATGTTCGGCCTGCATTTCGGTGCGCGTGGTGGCGGGCGATTTCGTGCCCTCGGCCACCCAGCGCAAGAACCGCAAGCGCAACAGCGATCTGGTGGTTTCGGCGTGCAAGCCGTGGTCGACCCCGGAACAATTCGAGCTGCTCCAGCGTTATCTTGCCGCGCGCCACCCCGGCGGCGGGATGGCGAGCATGGACGAGATGGATTTCGCCGACATGGTGGAGCACACCCCGGTCAGCACCTATGTGATCGAATACCGCGAGCCGAGTGTGGACGGCACACCGGGCAGGCTGGTCGGTGCCTGTCTGACCGACCGGCAGGGCGACGGCCTGTCGATGATCTACAGCTTCTACGAACCGGACGAGGCGGGTCGGCAAGGTCTTGGAAATTTCATCATTCTCGATCACATCCAGCATGCTGCACGGATTGGATTGCCCTATGTCTACCTCGGATATTGGGTCGAAGGTTCGGCGCGGATGCAGTACAAGGTGCGCTACCGGCCGCTCGAACGCCTGGGCCGTGAAGGATGGGAACGCTTTGACCCCGATGAGCAGGCCCGCGCGATTGATCGCGCCGCCACCGACAGGGGCACGGATCGGCGCATCGCCGACGATACCGGCAAGGACGGCCTTGCCGCCGCAAAGCAGCATTATCGCCCGGTCTGAGCAGGCGTCTGAACAGGCGTCTGAACGGGCGTCTGAACGGGCGCTGCGGCCCGCTCCGGCCGCGCTCCTGATCGCTGTGCTGGCCGCGCTGGCCGCCGTGCCCCAAGGCGCGGCGCGGGCGCAATCGCGCGAGGCGGATCAGGCGCTCGAAGACCTCATCCCCGACGCCGCGCTCGATGATCCCACCGCCTGGGCGCACGATACCGATGCCGCGCGGAGCAAAGCGCCCGATGCCACCGCGCTGCTCGCGCCCGAGGCGATTGCCCCGCTGACCGACATTCCCGCGATCACGCTCGCATGGCCCGATGCCTCCCCGCTTCCGGCCATCGCGCCGCTGACTCCCGATCCCGATATCGCGCTGGCGGCGAAGCAGGCCAAGGCGGCGGGTGAGGCGATGGGGCCCGACAGCGACCGGGCCTCCGGGCAGATTGCGGGCGCAACGCTGATTTCCGTCACCCCGCAGCTCGCGCTGGCCTTCCCGCCCGATCCGCAGGCCTTGCCGGAGCGCGAGGCGATTACCGCCCGCTTCGGGGCGATCGCCAGCTTGCGCAAATTCGGCAACGAGGAGGACAACCTCGCGCAGCTGACCCGGCGCGCGCGGCAGGATATTGATCTGCTCCAGCGCGTGCTCCGGGTCTATGGCTACTACGATGCCGAAGTGACGCAGAGCACCACCGGCTATGCCGCGCCGAGCGAAGGCAGCGGGCCCGCCCCGGCGATTGACTTGCGCAAGGTGGGCGTGCGCTTCGATGTGCTGCCGGGGCCGCGCTACACGCTGGCCCGAATCGGGCTTGGCGATATCGCCGCCGCGCCCGACGCCGCCGCGCTGAGCCGCGCCTTTGCGCTGGCCCCCGGCGATCCGGTCAACGCAGACCGCATTGCCGAGCAGCGCGACCATCTGATTGCCGCGCTGGGCGAGGGCGGGCATGCGTTCGCCGATGTCGGCCAGCCCGATCTGGCGATCGACCACGCCGCGCGCACTGGCGATCTCACGCTGCCGGTCACCAGCGGCGGGCAATACACCATCGGGCGGATCACCAGTTCGCTGCCCGACTATCTCTCCGCCCGGCACCTTGGCCGCATTGCCCGCTTCCGCAGCGGCGATCCGTTCCGCCGCTCGCGCATTGACGATTTCCGGCAGGCGATCCTTGCGACCGGGCTGGTTTCGGCAGTCACCGTGACCCCGCGCGAAGCGGCCCCGCCGGTTGCGGTCGCCGACGGCGTGAAGCCCGGCACCGCCGATATCGACGTCAAGCTGGTCAAGGCCCCGCAGCGCACGATTGCAGGGCTGATCGGCTATTCGAGCGGCGAGGGTGTGCGGCTTGAGGCGAGCTGGGAAAACCGCAACTTCTTCCCGCCCGAAGGCCTCGTGCGCTTCCGCGGCGTGGTCGGCACGCGCGAGCAGCTGGCGGGGGCGACCTATCGCCGCAACAACTTCTTCGGACGCGATCAGGTGCTGACCGCCGATCTCTATGCCCAGACCCGCGATACCAACGCCTACAACGCGCGCACGCTCTCCTTCCAGACCACGATCGAGAAGCAGACCACGCTGATTTTCCAGAAGGCCTGGGTGTTTTCCACCGGCCTCGAAGTGCTGGCGACGAGCGAATTGCCCGCAAGCACCGGGGCCACGCGCACGACCTATTTCATCGGCGCGCTGCCCTTGCGCGGCGCGTATGACGGCAGCGACGATCTGCTCGATCCGAAGCGCGGCTTCCGCGTTTCGCTGCGCCTCAGCCCCGAGATTTCGGTGCAGAACGGCCAGCGTTCGAGCTATGCGCGGGTGCAATTCGATGCCAGCACCTACCGCCCGGTCAGCAGCAAGGTGGTCCTGGCAGGCCGCGTGCGGATCGGCTCGATCCCGGGCACCGATGTCGCCAGCATCGCGCCTTCGCGGCGGTTTTACGCGGGCGGCGGCGCTTCGGTGCGCGGCTTTGCCTATCAGGCGGTGGGCCCGCGCGACGCGCTCGGCAACCCGAGCGGCGGACGCAGCCTGACCGAGTTTTCGCTCGAAGCGCGAGTCAAGACCGGGCTGCTCGGCGGCGCGGTCAGTGTCGTGCCGTTCGTCGATGGCGGCACTGTGGGCACGACCGCTTCGCCCACGATCAACGGCGCCAAAGTCGGCGTGGGGCTCGGCATGCGCTATCAGACGAGCTTCGGCCCGATCCGCATCGACCTCGGCACCCCGGTCAATCCGGCCAAGGGCGATAGCCGCATCGGCGTTTATGTCTCGCTGGGGCAGGCGTTCTGATGGCCGAAGCCGCACCGCCTGAAGGCCCCCAGCCCGAAGCTCCCCAGCCGCCGCCCGCCACGGGTGCAGGCCGCCGCCTGCTGAGCTGGAGCCGGGGGCCTGCTGCTCGCGGCGCTGCTGTTTGTCGTGGCGGCGGGCGGTGCGTTCGTCGTGCTCGATTCGCCGCTGGGCCACCGCTTTGTCGCGGACCGGATCGCCGCGCTCACCCCCAAATCGGGCCTGCGCATCCGCATTGGCCGGATCGACGGTTCGCTGCTCAGCGCGATGAGCCTGCACGAGGTGGTGCTGAGCGATGCCGAAGGGCGGTTCCTGATCGTGCCCGAAGCCAGGCTCGATTGGCGGCCTCTGGCCTGGCTGGGGTTCAACCTGAGAAGCGGGCTCGATATCCGCAGCCTGATCCTGCAGCGCGGCACCTTGCTGCGCGCGCCCAAGCTCCATCCCGGCGATCCCAATGCGCCGATCCTGCCCGATTACGATATCCGCATCGACCGGCTGGTGGTCGAGGATCTGACCATCGAGCGCAGCGTGTTCGGCCAGCGGCGGCTGGTCGATCTCGCAGCCAAAGCCGATATCCGCGCCGGGCGCGCGCGGATTGAGCTGAACGGGCAACTCGGCGGGCGCGACCGGCTGCGGCTGCATCTCGACAGCGAGCCGGACCGCGACACATTCGCGCTCGGCCTCATTTACAATGCGCCCAAGGACGGGCTGCTGGCGGCGCTGACCGGCGTGAAGCGCGATATCAGGGCCGACGTCAGCGGGAGCGGCCGGTTCAGCGCCTGGCACGGATCGGGCGTGGCGACGGACAATGGCCAGCGGCTCGCCGCCTTCCTGCTCGACAACCGCGCGGGGCATTACAGTCTGGCCGGGCAGATTTTCCCCCGCGATCTGCTGACTGGCACAGCGCGGTCGGCGGTGGGCGACAAGCTCTCGGTCGTGGCGAGTGGCACGGCGACCCGCAGCGAAGTGAAAGGCCGTGTGTTCGCGGGCGGGGCGGCGTTCCGCAGCAGGGCCGAAGGCGCGCTCGATCTGGTGAACAACCGCGCCGTGGCGGTGACAGTGCGCGCCTTGCTGACGCGCCCCGAACTGGTTGTCGCCGCGCCCACGCTGGCGGGGGTGACGCTCGATGCCACGGTCGATGGCCGTTTCACCGCGCTGGCGATCATTCACGATCTGCGCGTTGCCAGCCTGAAAAGCGGCGCGGTCGTGGCCGAGGGGCTGCGCACGGCGGGCACCGCGCATTGGGATGGCGCGCGCCTGCGGGTGCCGCTGGCGATCTCCGCCACGCGCGTGGTGACCGGCGAGGCGCAGCTTGACCCGCGCCTGCCCGGGGCGCGGATCGACGGCGATCTCGTGCTCACGGGCCGCCAGATCGCGTCCGAGCGGCTCGATGTG
>CAIKKO010000276.1 GCA_903828025.1 uncultured Sphingomonadales bacterium | reverse complement strand
GCTCGCGCTGGACCAGACGGCTGAGCCGCTCGACCACCGTCTCTTGCGCGTCGTCGGTGGCCGGGGGGAGGGGGATCGCCTCGTGCTTCACCTGGGCCGCCGCAGCGCAAAGGGGCAAGCGGGATGGCCTTCGAGCTGTTTCAAGACCACACCTTTCATCGCCCGTTCCATTCCATGGTGCGCATGGTTCCGGGCATTGCCAGAGCAAGATGCGCAAGCGATGAAGTCCGCACTCAGGCGGGGCGCGTAGTGGGGCGATAACCATGTTTCGCCAGCGCAGCGGCAACCATGCCGGGCGCGGCTATTGATCGACCCACTCAATCAATCTGGGCAGGATTGATCATTAGCGTCCGCCGCCGTCCCGCGCTATCTGGAGCAGGCCATCACCGGGATCGTTCAGTCCCGCAGCACAAGGAAGCGCAAGCCGATGTCTCTTATCAGCACCCCGATCAAGCCTTTCGCCAACAAGGCCTACAAGGAAGGCAAGTTCATCGACATCACCGAGGCCGACGTGGCCGGCAAGTGGGCGGTGTTCTTCTTCTACCCGGCCGATTTCACGTTCGTCTGCCCGACCGAACTGGAAGACCTGCAGGACAACTACGCCGAGCTGCAGGGCCTCGGTGTCGAAGTGTTCGGCGTCTCGACCGACACGCACTTCAGCCACAAGGCCTGGGCCGACAGCTCGCCCGCCATTGGCAAGATCACCTACTACCTCGTGGGCGACCAGAACCACACGCTGACCAACAATTTCGACAACTTGCGCCCCGGCGTCGGCCTCGCTGATCGCGGCACTTTCGTGGTCGATCCGGACGGCGTGATCCAGCTGATCGAAGTGACCCCCGAGGGCGTGGGCCGCAACGCGGCGGAGCTGGTCCGCAAGATCAAGGCCGCCAAGTACTGGCGCGAGCATCCCGGCCAGGTCTGCCCGGCCAAGTGGGAAGAAGGCGGCGAGACGCTGGCCCCCTCGATCGACCTTGTCGGCAAGATCTGATTGTTCGCATACCCGTCCGGAGCCTGGCATTGCTGCCGGCTCCGGACCGCCGGGCGGCGGTCCTCCCCCCTTCAAACTGCCGCCCGGCCCTTTGCTCCCCTGATCGTCATCCCCATATCTGAACCGCGCGCCTGCCTGTGATAGCGGGTGCGAAAGCTTCTCCGCGCCCCCTTTCAGGAGTCGGCCCATGCCGTTGCTCGATGCCGCCACCACCGCCCAGCTCAAGGCTTACCTTGGCAATCTGCGCCACCCGATCGAGCTGATCGCCAGTCTTGATGGCAGTGCCAAAAGCGCCGATACGCGCAGCCTCGTTGAGGAAATCACGGCGCTGTCGGACAAAGTCTCGGCGCGTTTCGATGGCGCCGACGCCCGCACGCCGAGCTTTGCCATCGCCGCTCTGGGAGAGGCGCCGCGCGTGACCTTTGCCGGGCTGCCGCTGGGGCACGAGTTCACCTCGCTGATCCTCGCGCTGCTCCACGTCGGCGGGCACCCGCCCAAGGAAGAAGCCGAACTGCTGGATTCGGCGCGCGCGCTTAGCGGCCCGCTGCGGTTCGAAACGTTCTTCTCGCTCACCTGCCAGAACTGCCCCGACGTGGTGCAGGCGCTCAATATCATTTCTGCACTGAACCCGGCGGTGAGCCATGTTGCCATCGACGGCGCGCTGTTTCAGGACGAGGTCGAGACGCGCAAGATCATGGCCGTCCCGCAGATCTTCCTCAACGGCGAACCGTTCGGGCAAGGCCGCATGGACCTGGCCGGGATTATCGCCAAGCTCGATACCGGCGCGGTGGCCCGCGCGGCAGAGAAGATCGCCGCGAAGGAGCCGTTCGACGTGCTGATCGTCGGCGGCGGCCCGGCGGGAGCGGCCGCGGCGATCTATGCCGCGCGCAAGGGCATCCGCACCGGCGTTGTGGCCGAACGCTTCGGCGGGCAAGTGCTCGATACGATGGGCATCGAGAATTTCATCTCGGTCCAGCACACCGAGGGCCCGCGCCTTGCCGCGCAGCTGGAACAGCACGTCAAGGACTACGACGTCGATATCATGAACCTGCAGAAGGCGGTCGGCCTCAAGGCCGCGAACGGTGACGGGCTCGCGACCATCGCGCTTGAAAGCGGGGCGAGCCTGCGCGCGAAGACGGTGATTCTCTCGACCGGCGCGCGCTGGCGGCAGATTGGCGTGCCCGGCGAGGATGCCTACCGCAACAAGGGCGTCGCCTATTGCCCGCACTGCGATGGCCCGCTCTACAAGGGCAAGCGGACGGCGGTGATCGGCGGCGGCAATTCGGGCGTCGAAGCGGCTATCGACTTGGCCGGGATCGTCGCGCATGTCACGCTGATCGAGTTCGACAGCGAACTGCGCGCCGATGCGGTGCTCCAGACCAAGCTGCGCAGCCTGCCCAATGTCACGGTGATTACGTCAGCGCTGACCACCGAAGTGCTTGGGGACGGCGAGAAGGTGACCGGACTGATCTACCGCGACCGCACCAGCGATCAGGCGCACACCGTTGAACTGGAGGGCATTTTTGTCCAGATCGGGCTCGTGCCCAACACCGAATGGCTGCACGGTGCGGTCGCCATGACCAATCGCGGCGAAATCGAGATCGACGCGTATCTGGCAACCAGCGTGCCGGGCGTGTTCGCGGCGGGCGATGTTACCACCGTGCCCTACAAGCAGATCGTGATCGCGATGGGTGAGGGCTCGAAGGCGGCGCTCTCGGCCTTCGACTATCTGATCCGCCATTGAGGCGAGGGCCGGGGGGTCCGGCTTGCGCGGGCCATGCCTTACGCTCACGCTGCATCGCGATAAAAGGTTTTGCTTCGGTGCAGTACTGGCCATAAGACTTCGCTCTGTACTGCAACTGGCGGGCTGCGCGCAGCCGGTTCCCCCCGGTCGGCATGGAAAATTGGCAACCTCAGGAAAGGCCCGCACTTGTCCACGGACACCATGACCCGGCAATCCGTGACCCCGGGCCTCGATCTCGACGGGCTTGACGAAGTAATCGGCCTGCATATCGGCACGGCCAACTCGCTATTTATCTCGCGCCTCGATCGCCAGCTCGAGGCCTTCAAAGTGACGCCCAAGCAAGTTGCAATCCTGTGGCTGGTCAATGCCAATCCGGGGGTCAAGCAATCCGATCTGTCGCGCTTCTTCAAGATCGAGCGGCCCACGGTGCACCAGTTCGTGCGCCAGCTTACGCTCAATGGCCATCTGATTTCCGAACCCTCGAAGCTCGATCGCCGGGCCGGGGGGCTGTGGATTACCGAGACGGGATCGGCTACGCTCACCGCCGCGCGTGAGATCATCTTCACCGACGAAGCCGAACTGCTCGCAGCGCTCACCCCGCACGAGCGCAGCGAGCTTTATCGGCTTGTGATCAAGCTTTACCTCTCGGCAGCAGGGCGAAACGAGAAGTAACATCTGGCGATACAACTCATTAAGCTGCGGGACAGGCGGCCTGTGTCATAGGCTGTTCCCGGAATATTGGAGACTACGATGAAGGCTTTTAAGGCACGTCTTGGATTGGTTGGTCTTGGCTCTGCGGCGCTGGTCGCTCTGACAGCGGCGGGCGCGGCGCAAGCTGCTGGTGGCCCTGTCGGCGATGCAGCGAAGGGCAAGACGGTGTTCGCGCGCTGCGCAGCCTGCCACGATCTCAACACCGGTGCGATCCGCATGGGGCCCTCGCTCAAGGGCGTGATTGGCCGCAAGGCCGGCACCTTTGCCAACTTCGCGTATTCCGCCGGCATGAAGGGCAAGGGCGTGACCTGGGGCCCCGATACGCTCGACGTGTTCCTGACCGCCCCGATGAAGTATGTACAAGGCACGCGCATGGCGTTTCCGGGCCTTTCGAACCCGCAGGACCGCGCAGACGTGATCGCCTACCTCAAGCAGGCCGCGCACTGATCCGCTGAACGCCCGGCTACCGGGTTGGCCGATGGCCCTTTCCCTTCGCGGGGGAGGGGCCATCTTCGTTTCCGGCCTCGGTTTGCCTTTCGGGCACCATCTCCCCGCGTCCGGGTGAACGTTCACCCATTTCGGGACACTTGTCCACGGCGTCCATACGTATGCGCGTGGCGGGCGGGTGGACTTTCGCGCCCCGCTTGGCACAAGGACGTGCGCAAAGTCGGCATTTGACCGGCGAATGGAGAGCATTTTCATGGCTATGGCCCCTTCCGCCTCTGCGAACCCCGATGCAACGGGCGGCGGCCATGTCGATGCGCCCGAACTGCGCTTGTTCGTCATGGCGCTGTTCTTCCTGTTCGGCGGCATCACCTCGCTCAACGATGTGATCATTCCCAAGCTGAAAGAGCTGTTCACGCTCAACTACACCCAGGCGATGCTGGTGCAGTTTTGCTTCTTCACCGCCTATTTCGTGATCGGCATTCCCGGGGCCGCGCTGGTCAAGCGCATCGGCTACATGCGCGGCGCGGCGGTCGGGCTGCTCACCATGATGGCGGGGTGCCTGCTGTTCATCCCGGCCTCGCAGAGCGCGCTCTATGTGCTGTTCCTACTCGCGCTGTTCATTCTCGCGAGCGGCGTGGTGGTGGTGCAAGTCGTGTCGAACCCGCTGATCTCACTGCTCGGGCCCGCGCGCACAGCCAGCAGCCGCCTGACGTTCGCGCAGGCCTTCAATTCGCTTGGCACCGTGCTATTTCCGCTGATCGGCGCCAGCGTGATCCTCGGGGGGATCAAGAACATCAAGGCCGACACACTGACGGGCGCGGCGCTCGATGCCTATCGCGTGACCGAGAGCCGCCTTGTGGTGAACACCTATATCGGCCTCGCCATTGCGCTCGCGCTGGTGGCCGGGGTGGTGTGGCTGAACCGCAACCGGCTCAAGGGTGAGCGGCACGAGGTCAGCTCGCTGGCTGCCAGCCTTGCGCTGCTCGGCCGCACGCGGTTTGCCTTCGGCGCGGCCTGCATTTTTCTCTACGTCGGGGCCGAAGTCTCGATCGGCTCGGTCATCGTCAACTACCTCTCGCAGCCGAGCGTCATGGGGCTGACCCACGAGGCGGCGGGCGGCGAGATCTGGAAGTACTGGTTCGGCGCGATGATCGGCCGGTTCATCGGTTCGGCGGTGCTGCGCGTGCTCAATCCGGGGCTGACGCTGGCCGCCTGCGCCGGCGGCGC
>CAIKKO010000275.1 GCA_903828025.1 uncultured Sphingomonadales bacterium | reverse complement strand
GCAGGCGTTCGAGTCCGGGCAGCGTGGCGAAGGCCCCGGCGGCGGGATAGGCAAAGCCGCTGGGGTTGTCAGTGCTGGGCGCGAACATCGGGTTTTCGCCGACAAGGCGCGGATCGGCTGCGGCCTCGACCATGGTCTTGTAGGGCCCGTGGGTGACCCCGTTGCGGTCGAGCGTTTCGGTCAGCGCGGCGTGGGACAGCGCGGCGACGGCCTGAGTAATCAGCGCATAGATCGCGTCGCGGCCCTGGAAGCGCACGCCGTCGTCGCCAGTGAACGATACGCCGAGCCGGGCTTCGAGCGCGGCCAGGCCAGACTCCAGCACCAGCGCGCGGACGAGGCCCTGCCATTGCCGTTCGTTAATCGCCACGATCATCACCCGCACTCCGTCAGCAGTGACGAAATCGCGGCCAATCGTGCCGAACACCCCGTTGCCGAGCCGCTCGCGGTCGCGGCCATCGTGCAGCACTTCGGCGACGCGGCCGAGATTGGCCGACGAGCCCATCGCGATGTCGGTCAGCGGCAAGCGCACTTCGCTGCCCTTGCCGGTCTGGTCGCGGCGGCGGAGCGCGGAGACGAGCGCAAACGCGCCATATGCGCCGGTGAGCAAGTCCCACGCGGGCAGCACGTGATTGACCGGGGCGGGGTCGTGCTGGGGCCCGGTGAGTGCGGGATAGCCGACCACGGCGTTGGCGGTGTAATCGAGCGCGATGGCCCCGTCCGGCCAGCCCATCACGCGCACGGTGATGAGGTCCTCGCGGCCCGCAGCCAGCGTGTCATGCGCCAGAAAACCGCCCACCGGCAGGTTGGTGACGAGAATGCCGACACGCTGGATCAGCTGCGTGAGCAGCGCGCGTCCTTCGGGCTGAGTGAAATCGAGCGCGAGGCTGCGCTTGGCGCGGTTGAGGTTTTCCCACGAGAGCGAATGGCCCTCCGCCGTGACGGGCCAGCGCTTGAAATCCTGCCCGCCGCCGATCTGGTCAACCCGGATCACTTCGGCCCCGAACTGCGCGAGGTAGAGCCCGATGGTCGGCGAGGCGACGAACGAGGACACCTCGATCACGGTGATGCCGGAGAGGAGATCGTACATGGCGGGACGGTTCCAAGGCTCGGTTGCGGATGCCCGCCATGCTGTAATCAATCGAGCGATTAAGCCAAGGGGCTTGGCGGAGACTCCTCGATTTGGATGGGGAGCAGGCCGTTTGCGCTGGTCCGATTCCGTCATTCCAACATCTAATGGATAGAGTTAGGCAGATTAATTCTTGGCTCTGCCTGATAAGTATCTGATAAATTTGTTGCAATTGTGCATCTTGGCGGAACCATTCGCCGAGGGCGCGGGCGTTGACCTTGCGCCAGAGCGAGGGTTGAGGCAGGCCATGGTGCATCTGAAGCAGCGGGAGGGACGCTGGTCTTCGGGGAGAAAGCACATGAACATGATGGAAATGAGCAGCATTCGCCGCAGCATGCACGCCGGTACGGCGCTTGCGGCCTTGACCATGGGTCTTCTGGCAGCGGCTCCGGCCTTCGCGCAGACCGCGCAGGCGGATACCGTGGCAGACCCTGCCATCGCGGCGGGCGAAATCGTTGTGACGGCACAGCGGCGCGAGCAGAAGCTCAACGATGTCGGCATCGCGGTCAGCGTGGTCGGCGCCAAGGACATCAAGGCGCTCAACATCACCAACGCTACCGATGTCGTGCGCGCGATTCCGAACCTCAAGTTCAACGCCTATGGCTCGAGCCAGGTGGTCTACAACATCCGCGGCGTTTCGCAGAACGACTACGGCGATCAGCAGGAACCGCCGGTCGCGGTTTATCAGGACGACAGCTATACCTCGTCGATCACCTCGGCGAGCTTCCCGGTGTTCGATCTGGCGCGCGTTGAAGCGCTGCGCGGTCCGCAGGGCACGCTGTTTGGCCGCAACGCCACGGGCGGCGCGGTGCAGTTCATTTCCGCGCAGCCGACCGACAAGCTCGATGGCTACCTCTCAGCGACCTATGGCCGCTACAACCAGACGGTGCTGGAAGGCGCGCTCTCGGGTCCGCTGTCTGACACGCTGACCGCGCGCATTTCGGGCCAGTATTCGCGCGACGACGGCTATCTCAAGAACATCACGCCGGGCCAGCCGGACCGCGGCGGCGACAACCACTGGGCGATGCGCGGCATCCTGAAGTGGGAGCCGAGCGCAAGCTTCAAGGCCAAGCTGACGGTGCGCTACACGCAGGCGGACAAGGAGCGGCAGGCCGGCGTCTATACGCTCGCGCCCGCCTGCCCCAACGCGCAGTTCCAGGGCGAGTTCCTCGGCGAGAATGAGGCCTGCGCCTATTGGGGCACGGTCGGCACCACCGGCAGCGGCTACAAGAACCCGTCGATCACCCCCTCGCAGGGCGGCAATCCCTGGCGCACGGCGGGTACGGGCGACGCCTATGTCAATCGCCACGTGTTCGGTGCCTCGCTGCGGCTCGATGCCAAGCTCGGCGTGTTCGACGTGACCTCGGTCACCGACTATTCGCACCTCAAGAAGTTCTACATCGAGAGCGGCGATGGCCAGCCCGAGCTGCCTTACGTGGAATTCGGCGCCCCGCGCGCTCCGGCCCCGTGCCCGGCCCCCGCGCAGAGCGTGACCTGCTATGAAAGCGGCACGGTGTTCTACCAGAACGCCATCACCAACCAGTACACGCAGGAACTGCGCGCCGCCGCCACCTTTGGCAGCAATTACCTGACCTTCGGCGGCTTCGGCATGATCATCGACGGCAAGTTCAAGGCGAAGTACGCGACGCCGTTCGATGGCTACGATCCGCGCGTGCGCTTCACCCAGCGCACCGAGAGCTTTGCCTTCTTCGCGCAGGACGAGTGGAAGCTGAACGATCAGTGGAAGCTGATCGGCGGCGTGCGCTACTGGCACGACAAGAAGCGCGGCGACTACACTGCCGACTCGCCGAAGGGCCCCTATGCGCTCAAGCTGCACTTCGGCCCGAACGACATTTCCTACACCGACAACAGCCCGGGGACGGCGACGACCCCGACCTCGTGGAGCTATGGCAGCGGAGTCGCTTCGGGCGTCACCGTCAATCCGTCGGCCGCCACGCCGAGCTTCAGCGGTGTGACCGCGCGCGCGGAAATCGACTACAAGCCGAACGCGGATACCTTGATCTACGCCAGCTACAACCGCGGTTCGAAATCGGGCGGGTTCACCTTCTCGACCGGCACGCCGTTCCCGACCCAGCTGATTGATACGATCAACAACATCCCCTACCGGCCGGAAACGCTCAATTCCTATGAAGTGGGTCTGAAGGCCAAGCTGCCGGGCAACACCCAGTTCAACCTTGCGGCGTTCTACTATGACTACAAGAACTATCAGGCATTCGTGCAGGTCTTCGCCGCGCAGGTCGTTCGCAACCTGCCCGCCAAGATCAAGGGCATCGAGGCGGACGTGACCAGCCACCCGATCCCGGGCCTGACCTTGCAGCTTTCGGGCGCGGTGCAGGATAGCGAAGTCAAGAACGTGCTGCTGCCCGATGGCGTGACCGTGAAGACCAGCAACCTGCCGCAGGCCCCGGGCTTCTCCGGCAATGCGCTCGTTCGCTACGAGTTCGAAACCGGGATCGGCCGTGCCTCGTTGCAGGCGGACGGGCTCTACACCGGCAAGTTCTGCTACTCGGTGATGTGCGCGCCGGTCGAGCGCGAGAAGGCCTACCATGTCGAGAACGTGCGCGTGGGCCTGACCCCCGCGAACTCGAGCGTCGATCTGGCGGTGTTCGTGAACAACGTGTTCCAGCGTCAGTACCGCAGCTATGCGTTCGACGGTTCGGCCTATTGGGGCGATGTGCTGGGCGTATACGGCAAGCCGCGCACTTGGGGCGTCAACGCGGTGTGGCACTTCGGGAAGTAAGATTACCCCTCCGTCAGCGCTTCGCGCTGCCACCTCCCCATTTGCCCCTTCGACAAGCTCAGGGGAAAATGGGGAGGCCCTTTCTGATCCTCCCCATTTTTGCCGCAGGCACAAATGGGGAGGTGGCCTGCCGCAAGGCAGGTCGGAGGGGTTCTGCTTACTAGATGGAACAGCGATACCGACCCATGACTCAGACCTTCCAGACGTTCAATCCCGCCACCGGCGAAGTGCTGGCCACCTTGCCCATCGCGGGGCAGGCCGAAGTTGATGCCGCCGTGGCGCGCGCGGCCATCGCGCAGAAGGAATGGGCCAAGCGCACCGGCACCGAGCGCGGGCGCATCTTGCGCCGCGCCGCCGATATCCTGCGCGAACGCAACGATGAGCTGGCGGCGCTGGAAACGCGCGACACCGGCAAGCCGATCCAGGAAACGCTGGTGGTCGATGTCGTCTCGGGCGCGGACTGCCTCGAATTCTTCGCCGGGATCGCGCCGACGATTGCGGGCGAGCATCTCGATCTGGGGCCTGCCGCGTTCGGCTATACCCGGCGCGAGGCGCTGGGGGTCTGCGCAGGTATCGGAGCGTGGAACTATCCGATCCAGATCGCCTGCTGGAAATCCGCCCCAGCGCTCGCTTGCGGCAATGCGATCATCTTCAAGCCCTCGGAACTCACTCCGCTGACCGCGATCGAGGTGGAGAAGGTCTACCGTGAGGCGGGGTTGCCCGAGGGGCTGTTTCAGGTGCTCCACGGCTTCGGCGAAACCGGCGCATTGCTCACCGCGCATCCCGGCATTGCCAAGATTTCGCTGACGGGCAGCGTGCCGACGGGCAAGCGGATCATGGCGGGCGCTGCGGCCACGCTCAAGAACGTGACGCTGGAGCTTGGCGGCAAATCGCCGCTGATCATTTTCGCGGATGCCGATATCGAGAACGCGGTTTCGGGCGCGCACCTCGCCAATTTCTACTCGGCGGGCGAAGTCTGCTCGAACGGCACGCGCGTGTTCGTCGAGCGCAGCATTCTCCCGCAGTTCCTCGCCAGCCTGAAGGCGCGCACCGAGCGGATCAAGCTGGGCGATCCAATGGACCCCGCGACGCAGATGGGTTCGTTGATTTCCGCTGCGCATGCCGACAAGGTCATGGGCTATATCGAGAAGGGCATTGCCGAAGGCGCCGAGCTTCTGACGGGCGGCCACCGCGTGACCGCAGGCGTCCTGGCCTCGGGCTTTTTCGTCGCGCCGACGGTGTTCGCCGCCTGCACGGACGACATGACCGTGGTGCGCGAGGAAATCTTCGGTCCGGTGATGACGGTGCTGCCGTTCGACAGCGAAGAGGAAGTGATTGCACGCGCCAACGACACGGAGTTCGGCCTTGCGGCGGGCGTCTTCACCAAGGACCTGACGCGCGCGCACCGCGTGATCGCGGCGCTCGATGCCGGTTCGTGCTGGATCAACACCTTCAACATCTGCCCGGTCGAAATGCCGTTCGGCGGGTTCAAGCAGTCTGGCCTCGGCTTCGAGAACAGCACCCAGGCGATCCACCACTTCACTCGCCTCAAGAGCGTCTATGTCGCGATGGAGCCGATCGATGCCCCTTACTGAGGGCGAGTTTGATTTTGTAATCGTTGGGGCGGGTTCCGCAGGCTGTGTGCTGGCGGACCGGCTTTCGGCGGATGGCACGAACACAGTGCTGGTGCTGGAATTCGGCGGCTCGGACCAGTCGATCTATATCCAGATGCCGAGCGCGCTCGCGATCCCGATGAATACCACGCGGTGGAACTGGCACTATGAGAGCGAGCCCGAACCGGGCCTCGATGGCCGCGTGCTCCACACCCCGCGCGGCAAGGGGCTGGGCGGCTCATCCTCGATCAACGGCCTTGTCTACATTCGCGGCAATCCGCTCGATTTCGAGCGCTGGGAGGAAGAGGGCGCGAAGGGTTGGGGCTATGCCTCGGTGCTGCCGTACTTCCGCCGCGCGGAACGGCGCGACGAGGGCGGCGATGCCTATCGCGGCGGCGATGGCCCGCTCGATACGCGCTACGGCACGCTTGAAAACCCGCTCAATCAGGCTTGGCTCGATGCCGCGAAACAGGCAGGCTATGGCCTGACTGACGACGTCAATGGCTACCGGCAGGAAGGCTTTGGCCGGATGGACATGACCGTGCGCGACGGCGAGCGCTGTTCGGCGTCCAAGGCCTATCTGCGCCCGGCCATGCGGCGGCCCAATCTGACGGTGCTGCAGCATACTTTGGCGACGCGCGTGGTCATGGAAGGCACACGCGCGGTCGGTGTAGAATATGAACGCTACGGCAAGCGCCATGTCGTGCGCGCGGGCCGCGAGGTCATCCTTGCGGGCGGGCCGATCAATTCGCCGCAGCTCTTGAAGCTTTCCGGCATCGGCCCGGCTGCGGAGCTGGCGCAGCATGGCATTGCGGTGGTGGCGGACCGCCCGGGCGTGGGCGCAAACCTGCAGGACCATCTCGAATTCTACTTCCAGATGGCCTGCACCCAGCCGGTCACGCTCTACAAATATGCCAATCTGCTGGGCAAGGGCTACGTCGGCGCGCGCTGGTTGTTCCTGAAATCGGGGCTGGGGGCGACCAACCATTTCGAGACGTGCGGCTTTATCCGCAGCCGCGCGGGCATCCGCTATCCCGATATCCAGTACCACTTCTTCCCGATGGCGGTGAGCTACGACGGCAATTCGCTGGCGAGCGAGCACGGGTTTCAGGCGCATGT
>CAIKKO010000274.1 GCA_903828025.1 uncultured Sphingomonadales bacterium | reverse complement strand
GGCGGCCGACATCCTCGCCTATCAGGCGACGCACGTGCCGGTCGGCGAGGACCAGAAGCAGCACCTCGAATTGGCCCGCGACATCGCGCAGAAGTTCAACAACGACTTCGCATCAGAAGACGCGCCGGTGTTCACGCTGCCCGAGCCGATCATCCCCCCCGAAGCCGCGCGGATCATGAGCCTGCGCGACGGCAGCGCCAAGATGAGCAAATCCGATCCTTCGGACATGAGCCGCATCAACCTGACCGACGACGCCGATGCGATCATGCAGAAAGTGCGCAAGGCCAAGACCGATCCCGAACCGCTGCCGGGCAGCGCGGACGGGCTCAAGGAGCGGCCCGAAGCGGCCAATCTGGTGGGCATCTATGCCGCGATGGCGGGGTGCAGTGTGGCCGATGTGCTGGCGCGGTTCGAAGGCCAGGGCTTCGGCGCGTTCAAGCCGGCGCTGGGCGAGCTGCTGGTGGAAAGCCTCGCGCCGATCACTGCGCGCTACCGCGAACTGCGCACCGATAGCGCCGCGCTCGATGCGATCCTCGCCGCCGGAGCGGCCAAGGCGCGCGCGCTGGCGGCCCCGACTTTGACGCGGGCTTACGCGGCGCTGGGGCTGCTGCGGGGGTAGTCTGTAACAAATTGCATCAATTGGCGGCCAAAGCGTTGAATTCCGGCGGAACCCGGGCAATTTCAGCGGCCCGTTCAAGCCGCATTCAGCACTTCCCGCGCAGCTTCACGCCATGCTACCAACAGAGCGTGTCTGGCTGACAGGGGAGCCGGCCTCGCACCAAGGAGTCGCCACACATGAACTCGATACCCACGCGCACCCGGTTTGCGCTGCTTGCCGCACCCCTGCTGATGGCGCTGAGCGCCTGCGCCTCAACCTTCGATGCCAAAGTCTCCCGCTTTCAGGCCGAACTGCCCGCGCCCGCCGGCCAGACCTTCGCCATCGTCGCCGAAGACCCGCACAACGCAGGCGGGCTTGAATTTTCGCAGTACGCCAGCCTTGTCGCCGCGCAGCTGCAGAAGGTCGGCTATGTGCCCACGCCCAACGCGCAGAGCGCCGATCTCGTCGTGCAGTTCGATTACGGGGTGGACAAGGGCCGCGACAAGCTGCGCACCACCGGCATCGGCGATCCCTATTGGGGCGGCTGGTATGGGCCGGGCTACGGCGGATTTTATGGCCGTCCGGGCTTCTATGGCCGGCGCGGCGGCTTTGGCGGCTGGGGCTACGGGTTCTACGATCCGTTCTTCTTCGGCGGCGGCGGCTACAACAATGTCGATGTGGTGACGGTCTATACCAGCGGCGTCGATCTCAAGATCGACCGCCGCGCCGATGGCAAGCGCCTGTTCGAAGGCAAGGCCGAGGCCGCCTCGACCTCGAACCGCCTGCCCTACCTCGTGCCCAATCTGGTCGAAGCGATGTTCACCGATTTTCCCGGCCACAACGGCGAGACAGTGCGGATTTCGGTCGCGCCTGAAAAGAAGAAGTAAGCGCAGTCGGCTCAGCTGGGGAGCGCCGCAAGGCCCCCAGTTGAGCCGAAGCCGCCTTCGCCGCGCGTGGTTTCGTCGAGCGTCTCGGCCTCAAGCCATGTCGCGCGTGTGACGGGGGCCAGCACCAGCTGCGCCACGCGGTCGCCGCGCCGCACGCTGAAGGTTTCAGCGCCGAGGTTGATCAGGATCACCTTGAGCTCGCCGCGATAGTCGCTGTCGATTGTGCCCGGAGTGTTGGGCACCGTCACGCCGTGCTTGAGCGCGAGGCCCGAGCGCGGGCGGACCTGAATCTCGAAGCCCGCCGGGATCGCCACGGCAAGCCCGGTGGCGACCGCATGGCGCGCGCCGGGGGCAAGGTCGACGTTCTCCGCCGCGACCACGTCCATGCCCGCCGCGCCGGTGGTGGCATAAGCGGGCAGCGGCAGGTCGTCATTACCGGGCAGGCGCTTGACCAGCACGGGCACCGGATCACTGGAGTGCATCGGCCATCCTTTCAACCAGCGCGGCTGCGACCGCGTCCTTGGGCATTTCGGGCAGGCTTTCCACGCCGCTGGCGCGCACGATATGCACCGTGTTCCGCGCGCCGCCCATGACACTTGCACCGGGTGGGCCCGAAACGTCGTTGGCCACGATCCAGTCCGCGCCCTTGCGCGCCAGCTTGGCCTGCGCATGCGGCACCACGTGCTCCGTCTCCGCCGCAAAGCCCACCAGCAGGCGCGGGCGATTGGGCGCGCGAGCGAGGCGGGCGAGAATATCGGGGTTTTCGGTGAGGGTGAGCGGCGGGATCACGCCCGAACCATCCTTCTTGCGCTTTTGCCCGGCTTCCTCCGCCACGCGCCAATCGGCCACGGCAGCGACCATCACGGCGGCATCGGCGGGCAGCGCCGCATCGACGGCTGCGGCCATATCGCGTGCGGTCTCGACATCGACGCGGGTCACGCCCGCAGGCGTCGGCAGCGCGACCGGGCCGGCCACCAGCGTCACTCGCGCGCCCGCACGCGCGGCGGCTTCGGCAATCGCGAAGCCTTGGCGACCGCTGGAGCGGTTGGCGATATAGCGCACCGGGTCGATCGGTTCGTGCGTCGGGCCTGCGGTGACCAGCACATGTTTGCCCGCGAGCGGCTTGGCCTGCTCGCCCAGCGCGGCCTTGATCGCATCGAGGATCGCAGCGGGCTCGGGCAGGCGGCCGGGGCCGAATTCGCCGCAAGCCATCGGGCCTGCGTCGGGCTCCAGCACGTGCACCCCGTCGCCGCGCAAGCGCGCCACATTGCGCCGGGTCGCGGCGTGCTGCCACATCCGCACGTTCATCGCGGGAACGGCGAGCACTGGCTTGTCGGTCGCGAGCAGCAACGTGGCGGCGAGATCATCGGCGATCCCGGCGGCCATTTTCGCCATCAGATCAGCGGTGGCGGGGCACACCACCACGAGATCGGCGCTGCGCGAAAGCTGGATGTGGCCCATCTTCGCTTCGGCATCGAGATCCCACAGCGTGGTGTGCACCGGGTTCTCGCTCAGCGCCGCAAGCGTCATCGGCGTGACGAAATGCGCGGCCCCGGCGGTGAGCACGCACGTCACCGCGCCGCCCTCGCGCCGGATCAGGCGGACGAGTTCGCACGACTTGTAGGCCGCGATGCCGCCGCCGACGATCAGAAGGATGCGCTTGCCCTGCATGGCCGCGCTTGTGCAATGCCGCGCGGGGCGGCGCAATGGTTTTGCGCGTCCTATGCTCTGGCCCCTTGCGTGCGAACGCCCCGTGCACCACGCTGGTACAAACAGAAGGAAACACCACCATGCGCCTGATCCTGACTGCGCTGATCTTCCTCGCCGGCATGTTCGACTTGTTCATGGCCGCCTCGTTCCTGCTCAACCCGGCCACCACCGCTTCGGGCGGCGTGTTCGGCATCGCGCCCATCGGCGTGGCCGGGCTCTCGACGATCCGGGGCGACATGACCTCGTTCTTCGGGGTCGGCGCGGTGTGCATGATGGTGGGCGCATGGCGGCGCAATGCGGACTTGCTGCTCGTGCCTGCGCTGCTGTTCGGGACCACGCTGGCAGGCCGCGCGGTCAATCTTGCCGTGGTTGGCGCTTATCCCGGCTGGGTCATGCCGATGGCGGTGGAGGCGTTGCACGTGGCGCTGATGCTTGCGGCATGGCGCTTGCTGCCGCACCACAAGATCGCGGAAATCGCAGGCTAAGCGGCGGCGGCACTCGGGGTCCGGCCACGCCCCGCCAGCTTGAGCACCAGCCGCTGCGCCGGGCGTTCGAACCAGCGGTGCGAGGCGAAGCCTGCCAGAATGCTCAGGCCGACGAAGAACACCAGAAACGCGGGCTGGCGGGCAATCGCGCGTGAGCCGAGCGTGGTGTCGATCAGCAAGACCAGCGCGAGCTGCAGCGGGAAGTGCCAGAGGTAGATGCCGTAGGACGCGTCGCCCAGATGCCGCGCCGCGCCCAGCCGGTCGGTGCGGTCGGCGGTGTCGATTGCCAGCATCGCGATAAGCGCGGCGAACGTGCCCGCCAGCGTCGCGGCATCGCCCGCGTGCCACACCCAGCCGAGCCAGACCGCCGCGAAGGCGAGCGCCGCGCTCAGCGTGGCAAGCACGACAGCGCCCGGTCTGGCGCGCAACGCCGCGCCATAAACCGCCGCGCCGCCGAAGAAATAGCCGATGCAGGTGAACACCGGGCCATCGGCGAAGCCCTTGAAAAACAGCCCCAGCGCCAGCATGGCAGCAAGCAACGCCAGCGCCAGGGGCGCACGGCGCAGGCCCGGCAGCAGCAGCCAGAACGCGGCATACGCCAGAATCTCGGTCGAGAGCGACCACGAAGGGCCGTTGAACGACTGATCGGTCTGCCAGCCCCAGTAATGCGCGAGCGCCAGACTGAGCAGGAAATGCTTCAGCGTCTGCTGGTGGTAGATGAAATCGGTGCCATGAATGCCGCCATAGGCCGCCTGCAGCACGGCCACGAGCACCAAGGTCAGCAGATGCAGCGGCCACAGCCGCGCCACTCGCGCCAGCCAGAACCGCCCCCGCGCCCCCGCGTCCGCCAGATAGACATGCGCGAACACAAACCCCGAAACCGCCCAGAAATACTGCACGGCAACATGGCCATAATCGAACAGCCACCACAGCTCGCGGTAGAGCGGGGTGACCGCCGGGCGGCGCACGTGGAAGGCATAGTCCACCGGCGGCACGAAGAAGTGCTGGTAATGCCAGAACAGCACCGCGCAGGCCGCCAGCAGGCGCGAGAGATCGAGCGCGTTGAAATGCTGCTTGTCGAGCCTAAGGCCCGGCAGAGGTGCCGGCCGGCTCATGTCAGGGCCAGAGGTGGAGGGCAAAAGCCCCTGCCGTGAGCGCCGCGCCCGCAAGGGCCGCCGTGCCATAGCCCAGCCAGCCCGAAGCCTTGCGCCGCTTGTCCCAGATGAGTTCGAGCGGCGGCAGCGGCGCATCTTCGGGCGCGCCGCCCTTGGCCGGGAAGCGGTCCTCCACCCGCCGCACCAGATCGGGCAGGCGCAGCAGGGTCTTCACATTCTCGCGGATGCGGTCGGCCAGCGCGGCTTCGGGGCCGAGTTCATCGCGAATCCAGTCGCGCACGAACGGTGCGGCCACGTCCCACATGTTGATCGAAGGGTCGAGCTGGGTGGCGATGCCTTCGACCATGACCATGGTCTTTTGCAGCAGCAGCAAGTGCGGCTGGGTCTGCATGTCAAAATCGCGGGTGATCGCGAACAGCCCGTCGAGCATCTGACCCACCGAAAGCTCGCTCACCGGCTTGCCGCGCATCGGCTCGCCCACCGCGCGCAAGGCGGTCGCGAATTCGGCCACCGAGTGATAGCTCGGCACGTATTGCGCCTCGAAATGGATCTCCGCCACGCGGGTATAGTTGCCGGTGGTGAGGCCGTAGAGGATTTCCGCCAGCCACTGGCGCGCGCGGCGATCAATCCGGCCCATGATGCCGAAGTCGATAGCCGTGATCGTGCCGTCGGCTTCGATGAACAAGTTGCCCTGGTGCATATCGGCGTGGAAGAAACCGCCGCTGATCGCCTGATTGAGGAACGCGAGCACGAGGCGGCTGGCCAGCGCCTTGCGGTCATGCCCGGCAGCGTCGATGGCCGCGTGATCGCTGATCTTGATCCCGTCGATCCAGTCGAGCGTCATCACCCGGCCATTGGTGCGGTCCCAGTCAATCGTGGGCACGCGGTAGCCGGGGAAGGCGTGCATCTGCTCGGCGAGTTCGGACGCAGAGGCCGCCTCGCGCCGCAGATCAAGCTCGCGCAAGGTCCAGCGTTTGAAATTGGCGATCACCATGCGCGGGCGCAGGCGGCTCGCCTCGCCGCCCAGGGCTTCGAGATGCGCGGCGGCCCATTCATACGTCGCGATATCGCGCGCGAACTTTTCCCGCACGCCGGGGCGCAGCACCTTGACCGCAACGGTGCGGCCTTCGGTGGTCACCGCGCGGTGGACTTGCGCGACCGAGGCTGTGCCGACCGGCTCGCTTTCGAACGCGGCGAACAGCGCTTCCAGCGGACGCTCGAACGTGGTCTCGATCTCGTGGCGGATCTGGTCGAGCGGCACGGGGGGCAGCTTGTCCTGCAGCGAAAGCAGGTTGTGCGCGGCTTCGGGCCCGACCAGATCGGGCCGAGTGGCGAGCGTCTGGCCTAGCTTGATCGCGGCGGGGCCAATCGCTTTGAACGCACCGGCATAATCGGGAATGCGCGGCTGGCGCGTGCCGAAGCGGGCCACGCGGCACAGCCGCCGCACCGGCGCGGGGGTGGTCGGGCTTTCCTCAAGCAGGCGCAGCGCGCCGTGGCGTGCCAGCACGCGGCCCCAGCCGAGCAGGCGCCAGATATGGGTGGTGTGGCGAGTCAAGGGACTAGATTTTCCAGCCCGAATGGATCGCGACCAGCCCGCCCAGAATCGGCTCGACTTTGGTGTGGCGGAAGCCTGCCGCGCGGATAAGCCCCTCAAACTCGCGCATCTTGGGGAAGCGGCGGATTGATTCGATCAGGTAGCGGTAGGAGTCCGCGTCGCCTGCAATGGCCTTGCCCAGCTGCGGCACGACCTTGTGCGAATAGAGATCGTAGATTTCGGCGAAGCCCGGCCATTCGGTGGTCGAGAATTCAAGGCAGAAGAACCGCCCGCCGGGCTTCAGCACGCGGTGCGCTTCGGCCAGCGCATGGTCGATCCGCGTCACGTTGCGGATGCCGAACGCGATGGTGTAGGCGTTGAAGAACCGGTCGCCGAAGGTCAGCTCCTCGGCGTTCTGGCGCGACCAGACGAGGCCATCTATCCCCCGCGAAACCGCGCGTTCGATGCCGACATCGAGCATATCCTGATTGATATCGGACACCGTGATCGCCGCGCCCGAGGGGGCCATGCGGAAGGCGATATCACCGGTGCCGCCTGCCATATCGAGGATCGTTTCCCCTTCGCGCGGCTTCACCCGGCGCACGAAGCGGTCTTTCCACAGGCGGTGCATGCCGCCCGACATGGCATCGTTCATCCGGTCATAGCTTTTCGCCACGGACGAAAACACCGCGCCGACGCGGGCGGCTTTCTCTTCGATGGGAACGTCTTCGTAGCCGAAGGAGGCGGTTTCGGGCTCGGCAGCAGGTGCGTCAGTCATACCTCGGGCCTTTACGTGGGAATTGCCGCGACGGCAAAGCCTGTTAGGGACATTTGTGTCATGCCCGAATTACCCGAGGTAGAAACCACCGTCCGCGGCCTTGCCAGTGTCCTTCAGGGCCAAGTCATCGCGCGTGTGCAAGTGAACCGGCCGGACTTGCGCCGCCCGTTCCCGCCGGGGCTGGTGCAGGCGCTGACCGGCGCGCGCGTGACCGGCCTGTCGCGCCGCGCCAAGTATGGCCTGATCCATGTCGACCGGGGGCAGACCATGGTGTTCCACCTTGGCATGAGCGGGCGCTGGCGGATTGATCCCGAGGAGATCGGCAAGCACGATCATCTCGTGCTCGAAACCGGCAAGGGTCAGGTGCTGGCGCTCAACGATGCGCGCCGATTCGGCTCGGTCGATCTGCTCGATACTGGCGCGCTGGATGTGTGGCCGCAGTTTGCCGCGCTGGGGCCCGAGCCGCTGGGGCCGGGGCTGACGCCTGCGCATCTGGCCGCTGCGTTCGAAAGCCGGTTCGCCGCGATCAAGCTGCTGCTGCTCGATCAGCGCGTGGTGGCGGGGCTGGGCAATATCTATGTGTGCGAGGCGCTGCACCGCGCGCGCATTCACCCGGAGCGCGAGGCGGGCAAAGTCAGCCGCGCGGCGCTGAACCGTCTCGTGCCGGAAATCCGCGCCGTGCTGGAAGAGGCGATTCGCGCCGGCGGCTCCACCTTGCGCGATTATGTCCGCCCCGATGGCGAGCTTGGCTATTTCGCCAAGGACTGGCGCGTTTATGGGCGCGAGGGTGAACCATGTGGCTGTGGCAAGCCGGTCACTCGTGTGGTGCAGGGCGGGCGCTCCACCTTCTTCTGCGCCAGCTGCCAAAAATAGCATGGGCCAGAAATAGCAGCGCCGCCCCTCTTGCGCGCCGCCGGCGGGCTGGCCAATCTCCCTGACAAAGGGAGAGAGCACATATGAAGACCCGCATCACCGAACTGTTCGGCATCAAACACCCGATCATCCAGGGCGGCATGCACTATGTCGGCTTTGCTGAAATGGCCGCCGCCGTCTCCACGATCTTGACCCCGCCTTCGATGATCGCGCGGATGTATCCGGGATAATCGGGCGAATTGACCGTGGGCAGGAACGTGAGGTTCACGCCGAAGGGCTTGTCCGTCATGTCCTTGCAGCGGGCGATTTCGTTGGCGAGATCGGCAGGGGTCTTCTGCGTCAGGCCGGTGATGATGCCGAGACCGCCCGCGTTGGAGACGGCGGCGGCCATTTCGGCAAAGCCGACATAGTGCATGCCGCCCTGGATGATCGGATGCTCG
>CAIKKO010000273.1 GCA_903828025.1 uncultured Sphingomonadales bacterium | reverse complement strand
CGCCGGAGCGGGCGGTTCGGCTGCAGGCCGCGCGGCCTTGGCCGGGGCCACTTCGGTCTTTTCGTTGGGTTTGACCGGCGAGGGGCGGGCCTTGAGCCCAAGACGGTGGGCCTTGCCGATCACGGCATTGCGGCTGACGCCTCCGAGTTCCTCGGCGATCTGGCTGGCCGTGGCCCCGCCTTCCCACATCTTGGTCAGCTTCTCGATCCGCTCGTCCGTCCAACTCATGCCGTCAACAATCCTTAGAATCAGGGCCCGCGCAACAGGCCAATAATCAAGGCAAGTGCAATGCCTTGCCATCGACCAGCATGCGCGATACCGCAGCATCCATGGCCGATCAACCGATGCCCCTTGCGGGGGCCAATTCTCTTGCAGCCGAGCCCCGAGGTTCCGGAGCTTTCCCGCCGCCGGGTGAAGTGCGCTTCCGCAGCTTCAATCGCTTGGGGCTGTGGACCCTCTATATGAAGGAGGTGCGCCGGTTCTTCAAGGTGCAGACCCAGACGATCTGGGCACCGGCGGTCACGACATTGCTCTATTTGGTGATATTTACCCTCGCGTTGGGTGGTGGCGGCCGCGTTGTGCTGGGCGTGCCCTTTGCCACATTCGTCGCGCCGGGCCTCATCGCCATGGGCATGATCAACAATGCTTTCGCCAATTCGAGCTTCGGGCTGCTGGTCGGCAAGATCCAGGGCACGATCATTGACTACATCATGCCGCCGATCTCGAATGCCGAACTGATCCTCGCGCTGGTCGCAGCGGCGGTGACGCGCGCGGTGCTGGTCGGGCTTGCGGTGGCGGGCGCGATGGTGCTCTGGCCCGGTGTGAACCTCACGGTCCACCACCCCTGGGCGGTGATCTGGTTCGGGCTGATGGGCTCGATCCTGCTGGCGCTGATCGGGGTGCTGACCTCGCTGTGGGCCGAAAAGTTCGATCACAACGCGGCGATCACCAATTTCGTGATCACCCCGATGTCGATGCTGTCAGGCACGTTTTATGTGATCAGCAACATGACGCCCCTGTTCCAGACGATCAGCCGGTTCAACCCGATCTTCTACGTGATCTCGGGCTTCCGCTTCGGCTTTCTGGGCGCGAGCGATATCGGTGACAGCAACACCGCCGTGCTGCATGGCGCGATCGGCCTTGGTGTGCTCAATCTCGTGCTTTGGGTGGCGATCTACTTCATCTTCCAGTCGGGCTGGAAGCTCAAGAACTGAAACCAAGAGCCGAAAGGGGCAGGCCGCCGCACTTGCGATGGCGGCAGCAACCTGCGCTCAGTGCGACAAACCCCGTCGCAACCGGTAGCGCCCGTCGCGAAACGCTTCGAACATTTCTTCGACCGATGGGTGGTCGACCGGCCCAGCCTCTGCATCCGCCATCAGGTTCTGCTGGCTGACATAGGCGACATAGCTGTTCTCGTCGTTCTCGGCGAGGAGGTGGTAGAACGGCTGTTCGCGCGGGGGGCGCATTTCGGCCGGGATCGATTCGTACCATTCCTCGCTGTTGGCAAAGACCGGGTCGATGTCGAAGATAACCCCGCGAAAATCAAAGAGTTTGTGGCGCACGACATCGCCAATGGCAAAGCGCGCTCTGGAGACGTGGGGAGCCGTGATCTGTCGACCGGCCGTGGGCGAAAAGAAGCTCGCTCGATCCATAGGCAGGAATATAGTTTATCCGCGCGGGGAAACAAGCGAGCCCCAAACCTTTCTAAGCGGATTCTGTGTGGATTGTGTCCCGCAGACTTCACCTTTCCGCTTGGCAAGCGCGGGGCCATGCGCTAACCGCGCGCTTCCTCGACCGGGACAGCGCAAGCTGGCTCACGACACTTCGCGGAGAGGTGGCAGAGTGGTCGAATGCACCGCACTCGAAATGCGGCATACGGGTGACCGTATCCAGGGT
>CAIKKO010000272.1 GCA_903828025.1 uncultured Sphingomonadales bacterium | reverse complement strand
GCCTGATCCGGACACGGTCGGGGCGCGCGATGCCGCGCCCCGGCCATTTTCTTCTCCAAACAACGACGCCCCGCGAACGAACGCGGGATGGCAGGAAGCACAATGGCAGGATACCGAGACCCCAGCTTTCAGGATCGCACCGCTGCTGCCGCGAAGGCGCGCAGTGCCGCGCTCGAGCGGCTGAAGGCAAAAGCACCGATTAACCCGGCAGAACAGGCGCGCAAGATCGCCGAAGCCGAAGCCCGTGAAGCCGCCAAAGCGGCCAAGCGTGAGGCGGTTCGTGCCGCAAAGCAAGCCGAAGCCGAAGCCGCTGCAGCAGCGCTGCGGGCTGAAGCGGAAGCGGCCGCTGCGGCTGAACAAGCTGCAGCCGATGCTCTGGCTGCGAACGTTGAACTGACCGAAGCCGAGCGCAAGGCCGCCCGCGATGCGCGCTATGCCGCGCGCAAGCAGCGCAAGGGTCGGTAACGCCGTGATCGCCCGCGAGTTGCTTGGCACTGCGCCAGTGCCGGATAGCGGGCGTGATGGCGAGGAATTGCGGCTGTTTCGCCATGGACGCGATCACATGATCGTGCTTGGCAGCAACGAACTGATGAACACGCGCCAAAGCGGCTCGGAAGAGGCACTGGCGACGTTGACCTGCGCCCGGCTCACCGGTCGCAAGGCACCGCATCTGCTGATCGGCGGCTATGGCATGGGCTTTACCCTGCGCGCTGCGCTGGGCGTGCTCGATGGCAAAGCGCGCCTGACCGTGGCCGAACTCGTGCCGCAGATCATCGACTGGGCGCGCGGGCCGATGGCCGAACTGACCGGCACTTGCCTTGACGATCCGCGTGTGCGGCTGATCGAGGATGATGTGGCGGCGCTGATCCTGGCGGGGCAGGGGACGTATGACGCGATCCTGCTCGATGTCGACAATGGGCCGGATGGCCTGACGCGTGCCGCCAATTCGAAGCTTTATTCCATGCGCGGTTTGCACACGGCGCGTGAGGCGCTGACCCCGGGCGGTGTGCTGGCGGTCTGGTCCGCCGCGCGTGATCCGGCCTTCACTCGCAGGCTCGGTGACGCGCGCTTTGCGGTCGAGGAAGTTCCCGTGCGCGCCCGCAGCAACGGCAAGGGTGCGCATCATACGATCTGGCTGGCCACCGCGCCCTAGCGCGTGCCGGCGAGGCTATTTTTCTCATGCTGTTCGGGGTGCGTGCTCGGGCCGGCTTTACCCCACGCCACGCGTTTTGGCACTTACAGGAGCCTGCCCATGTCCGATCCCCAGACCCGCCCTTTCCTCATCAACAAGGATGAAGACGGCAATTTTCGCCTCACTGTGCGCGATACCTACTACAATTCGCAGGGCTACATGCTGGTGAAGGCTGTCATGCACGACCAGCTGTTCAAGACGGCAGCGGCGGCCAAGACGTTTGCGCAAGCCAATTTTGACGCCAAGCCCGGGCAATACGCAACCAAGTAGGTGATGCCGCGTATTTGCAGCACGGCGCGCGACTCGCGTGCCGTCAGATGCAAAAAAATCTGCATTTCTGGTTGAATCGCCAAGACAAGTGTGATTCTGTGGCATTGATGAAACGCCGCCGTGCCCACCTCAAGCTCCCGCGCGAAAGCCTGACGCAGAGTTTCGCGCTGATCGCGCTGCTGCTGCTGGGTGCGGTCGCGCTCGCGGGGCCGAGCGGGGTGCTGGCCTGGACCGAGAACGCGCGTCTGCTCGATGCGCGGCAGGCCGAAGTCAAGCAACTGCTGGCCGAGCGCGACCGGCTGCGCAACCGCGTCAACTTGCTCGATCCGCGCCACGCCGATCCCGATCTGGTGGGCGAATTGCTGCGCTCCGATCTCAATGTTGCACACCCTGACGAACTGGTTATCCAGCGCAAGTGATGTGCGCGGTCGCGGCGGCGACCCTCAAGGAGCAGGCCCTGCATGGACGTCCACCACGGACACGACGACGATGACGCTGGCGAGGCGGGCAAGATCCCGGTGCCGGCCGAAGTGCAGGAGGCAATCCGCACGCTGATCCGCTGGTCGGGCGATGATCCGGAGCGCGAGGGCCTGCTCGATACGCCGAGCCGCGTGGCGCGCGCGTGGCGGGAATACTGCCAGGGCTATGCCGAGGACCCGGCCGCGCATCTCGCCCGCCAGTTCGAGGAAGTGGGCGGCTACAACGAGCTTGTCCTGCTCAAGGATATTCCGTTCCAGTCGCACTGCGAGCACCATATGGCACCGATCGTCGGCAAGGCGGCGATCGCCTATCTGCCGCGCGACAAAGTGGTGGGCATTTCCAAGCTGGCGCGCGTGCTCAATGCTTATGCGCGGCGGCTGCAGATTCAGGAACGCCTGACCAGCGAAGTGGCGCTGTGCATCTGGGACAACCTCAAGCCGCACGGTGTCGCGGTGGTGATCGAAGCGCAGCATGGCTGCATGACCGGTCGCGGTGTGCGCACGCCGGGCGTGGGCATGGTCACCAGCCGGATGATGGGCACGTTCCTTGAGGATAACCGCAGCCGCAAGGAAGTGCTCAGCCTGATGGGCTACTGAGCGCTGATCGTTTTTTGCGATCTCTGCGATGAAGTTTAATCGCTTCGCTCCATGAGCCTTGAGGCGTAGGTTCCGTGCATCGCAAACACGGAGTGACATGTCATGACTACCCAATCCGCAGATACCCCGCGCGGATGCCCGGTCCACAAGGGCCCTGGCCGCCCGCTGCTAGGCCGCACCAACAAGGACTGGTGGCCGGAAGCGCTGCCCGTCGATATCCTGCATCAGGGCGGCGTTTCGCCCGATCCGCTGGGCGCGGATTTCGATTATGCCGCCGCGTTCAAGGCGCTCGACTATGCGGCGCTGAAGGCCGACCTGACCGCGTTGATGACCGATAGCCAGCCGTGGTGGCCGGCCGACTACGGGCACTACGGTCCGTTCTTCATCCGCATGGCGTGGCACGCGGCGGGCACCTACCGCACCGCGGACGGGCGCGGCGGCGCCAACAGCGGGCAGCAGCGGTTTGCCCCGCTCAACTCGTGGCCTGACAACGGCAATCTCGACAAGGCGCGGCGGCTGCTCTGGCCGATCAAGGCGAAGTACGGGAAGCACATTTCGTGGGCCGACTTGTTTGTGCTGGCGGGCAATGTCGCGATTGAATCGATGGGCGGGCCGGTGCTCGGTTTCGGCGGCGGCCGCAAGGACGTCTATGAGCCCGAGCGCGACATTTACTGGGGTCAGGAGCCGCACTGGGTCGAGGGCGACGAGACCCGCATCCAGCCCGAAAAGGACATGGATCTCGAAAACCCGCTTGCCGCGATCCAGATGGGGCTGATCTATGTGAACCCCGAAGGCCCCGGCGGCGTGCCCGATCCGCTCGCCTCGGCGCGCGATATCAAGATCACGTTCGAGCGCATGGCGATGAACCACGAGGAAACCGTGGCGCTGACCGCTGGCGGCCACACCTTCGGCAAGGCGCATGGTGCAGGCGATGCCGCGCTGGTCGGCCCGGCACCGGAGGCGGCGGATATCACCGCGCAGGGGTTCGGCTGGCTGAGCAGCCACGGCAGCGGCGTGGGCGGCGATGCGATCACCAGCGGCATCGAGGGCGCGTGGGTCAACACGCCGACGGAGTGGTCGGCGAACTATTTCCGCCTGCTGCTCGATTACGAATACGAACTGGTCCGCTCGCCCGCAGGCGCGCACCAGTGGCAGCCGGTGGGCCAGCGCGAGGAGGATATGGCCCCGACGGCGCATGATCCGTCCATCCGCGTGCCGACAATGATGACCACCGCCGACATGGCGCTGAAGGTCGATCCCGAACTGCGCGCGATTTCCGAGCGGTTCCGCCATGATCACGCGGCGTTCAAGCACGCTTTCGCGCGCGCGTGGTTCAAGCTGACGCACCGCGATATGGGCCCCAAGGCCCGCTACCTTGGGCCCGATGTGCCGGCTGAGGACCTGATCTGGCAAGACCCGATCCCGGCCGGGCAAGGGCCTTCAGCCGAGGCGGTCGCCGCGTTCAAGGCTGCGATCCTTGGTTCGGGGCTTTCGGTCGGCGCGCTGGTCAAGGCGGCGTGGGCTTCGGCTTCGACCTATCGCCGCACCGATCATCGCGGCGGGGCCAATGGCGCGCGGGTGCGGCTGGCACCGCAGAAGGACTGGGCGGTCAACGATCCGGAGGTGCTCGCCGGCGTGCTCGCGAAGATTGACGCATTGCGCGGGGGCCTCTCGATGGCGGATGCCATTGTGCTGGCGGGCACGGCGGCGGTCGAACAGGCAGCCCATGCGGCGGGATTTGGTGTCGCGGTGCCGTTCACCGGCGGGCGCGGCGATGCGTCCGAAGCATGGACCGACGCCGAGAGCTTCGCGGTGCTGGAGCCGCGCGCCGATGGCTTCCGCAACTATCTGGCGGCCAAGCATAGCGTAAAGACCGAGGAACTGCTGATCGACCGGGCTTCGCTGCTCGGGCTTTCGGCGCCCGAAATGGCGGTGCTGGTGGCCGGGCTGCGGGTGCTCGGCGCCAATCACGGCGGCAGCGACCGGGGCGTGTTCACGCACCGGGTGGGCCAGCTCACCAACGACTTCTTCGTCAACTTGCTCGATATGAGCACGGCGTGGAGCGCGGTGGAGGGAAGCGGCGAGGAGGACTTCGTCGGTCGTGATCGCGCGACCGGCGACGTGAAGTGGCGCGCAGGCCGCGCCGATCTCGTGTTCGGTTCGAACAGCCAGCTGCGCGCGGTGGCGGAGGCTTATGCCGAAGCGGGCGGCGAGGCGCGGTTCGTGGCCGACTTCGTCAAGGCCTGGACCAAAGTGATGGACGCGGACCGTTTCGACCTGGCCTGAGAAACTGCCGGG
>CAIKKO010000271.1 GCA_903828025.1 uncultured Sphingomonadales bacterium | reverse complement strand
TCTTCATGCGGCCGGGCAGACCGCCGACATTGTGATGCGACTTGATGGTGACCGAGGGCCCGCCGGTGAAGGACACGCTCTCGATCACGTCCGGATAGAGCGTGCCTTGCGCGAGGAAATCGGCGCCGCCGACTTGCTTGGCTTCCGCCTCGAACACGTCGATGAAGGTCTTGCCGATGAACTTGCGCTTGGCCTCGGGATCGGTGACGCCCGCCAGCCCGCCAAGAAACAGCGCCGAGACATCCTTGTGCACCAGCGGGATGTTGTAGTGACCCCGGAACAGGCTGACGACCTGCTCGGCCTCGCCCAGCCGCATCAGCCCGTGATCGACGAACACGCACGTCAGCTGATCGCCGATCGCCTCGTGGATCAGCACCGCCGCCACCGCGCTGTCGACCCCGCCCGAAAGCCCGCAGATCACGCGGCTGGAGCCGACCTGTTCGCGGATTTCGGCAATCTTGGTCTTGCGGAATTCGGCCATCGTCCAATCGCCGGTGCAGCCGCAGACATGGCGCACGAAATTGGCGATGAGCTTGCCGCCATCGGGCGTGTGCACCACTTCGGGGTGGAACTGGGTGCCATAATAGCGGCGCGCTTCATCCGCGATCACCGCGAAGGGCGCGCCGTCCGAAACGGCGACGATCTTGAAACCGGGGGCAAAGCGCGTGACTTTGTCGCCGTGGCTCATCCACACCTGATGGCGCTCGCCCGGCTGCCACAGCCCGTCGAACAGCGCGCAGGGCTCGGTCACCGTGAGATAGGCGCGGCCGAATTCGCCCGCATCACCCGGCTCGACCAGCCCGCCAAGCTGCTGGCTCATCACCTGCTGGCCGTAGCAGATGCCCAGGATCGGCAGGCCGCTGTCAAACAGCACTTGCGGCGCACGCGGGCTGCCCGCCTCGGGCACGCCGGCTGGCGATCCGGACAGGATGATGCCCTTGGGCTGCATCCGCGCGAAAGCGGCTTCGGCCTGCGTGAAGGGGGCGATTTCGGAGTAAACCCCCGCCTCGCGCACGCGGCGCGCGATCAGCTGGGTCACCTGACTGCCGAAGTCGACGATAAGGATCGATTCTGAAGGCTGGATGCTCATGTGCAGCCGATAATGGGACGGGTAGCCCCTGTCCAGCGAAGCGGGAAAATTGTCCAGCGAAGCGACAAAAATGTCCAGCGGAGCGGGAAAAAATGCCCGGCCAAACGATTGCACCACATGCATTTGGTTTGCGATACGATCTTTTCGCGTAACAATAATACTCGATGCCACATGTACTTTGGCGCAAAACCGCCATAAATCTGCCATGTGTTTCACAAAAAGCACATTTGCACAAAACGCAATCACAGTTGCCTTGTTCGCACTTGCAGCAAGCGCGCGAATACCTATTTGACCCCTCGTTCGAAACGCTCCTGCAATCCACCACCCTGCCGGCGCCGACGAACGGGAGAGTACGCCTGAAAGTGCCTCATAAAAAAACACGCTACCAGGAGGTCACTATGCGTAACGTCACTTCGATCATCATCTCGCTCATTCTTGCCGCTGGCGTCAGCAGCATGTTCTTCACCGCCACGCTCGTCTGAGCATCGCTCTGGTGAGCGGGCCTACCCGACCAAACGGCTGCCTTGCCCGTTAAGGCAGCCGTTTTCGTTTTTGCCGCATCGGGGCTAGGCTCGCGGCGATGTCCGCACCGCTAGATCACGCCGTCACGCGCTTTGCCCCCAGCCCCAATGGCCCGCTGCATCTGGGCCATGCCTATGCCGCCGTGGTCGCGCATGATCGGGCGATCGACGCGGGCGGGCGGTTTCTCCTGCGGATCGAGGATATCGACGGCGCGCGCAGCCGGGCCGATCTGGCGGAAGACTTTCGCGCCGATCTCACCTGGCTCGGCCTCGCGTTCGAGGAGGTTCCGGCCCAGTCCACCCGCATCACCGCCTATCGCGAAGCGGCAGACAGCCTGCGCGCGATGGGCTTGCTCTATCCCTGCCGCTGCACCCGCGCCGACGTGGCGGCGGCGGCTACGTTGCAGGGGCCGGACGGCCCGATCTACCCCGGCACCTGCCTCCGCAATCCGCCGCTCGGCTGCGCCGATCCGGTCTGGCGGCTCGATGTGGAGCAGGCCTCGGATCTGGCCGGGCCGCTCACATGGCACGATGAGCGCCGCGGCCGCCAGCGCGCGCGGCCCGAGCAGCTGGGCGATGTCGTGCTGTGGCGCCGCGATGCCCCCGCCAGCTATCATCTGGCCGCCACGGTGGATGATGCCGCCGACGGGGTGAGCGTGGTGACCCGCGGGGCCGATCTGTTTGCCGCGACCCATATCCACCGCCTGCTGCAAGTCCTGCTCGGCCTGCCCGAACCGCGCTGGCACCACCACGCGCTGCTGGCGGGGCCGGACGGGCGCAAGCTGGCCAAGCGCCGCGATGCCCCGGCGCTGTCGGATCGCCGCCGCGCGGGGGAGGACGGGTGCGCGCTGGCCGATCGCCTGCGCCGTGCCTTCTTTGACACTGGCGTTTCACTGATCGAAGACCTAGATATGGGGCTATGACGATAACCCTCCTGCTCGTGCCCGTGATCCTCGTGCTCATGGGCCTTACCGCCTACTCGCTGATCCGCGGGATCGGCGCGTTCCTCAACAGCACGCGCGAGGATCTCGACAGCGACGGCAAGGGCGCGACCGAGATGCAGCTGCTGCAGAACAAGATGATGTTCAATCGCATCAAGTATCAGGGGGCTTGCCATCGGCGCGGTGGTGATCCTGCTGCTGTTTACGCACGGCGGCCGCTGAGCTGCTGACAGCCCGCCAACCGTGGTCAAACTCAACAAGATCTACACGCGCACCGGCGATGACGGCACGACCGGGCTTGTCGATGGCTCGCGCCGCGCCAAGCATGATCCGCGACTCGAAGCCATCGGCGAAGTCGACGAGCTGAACAGCGCGGTCGGGTTCGCGGCTCTGGCGCTGGCAGCGGATCGCGCGGTTGCCCTGCAGCGCATTCAGAACGACCTGTTCGATCTCGGTGCCGATCTCGCGACACCTTTGGGCGATGTGGGCGGCGCGGATTTCACCCCATCCCCCATGGTGCTGCGGGTTGTGGCGGCGCAGCCCGCTCGGCTTGAGGCCGAAATCGACGCGCTCAATGCCGCCTTGCCGCCGCTGACGAGCTTCATCCTGCCCGGCGGCAGCGAGGGCGCGGCGCGGGTGCATCTGGCGCGGGCCATCGCTCGCCGCGCCGAACGCGCGGCGGCGGCGCTGGCCGCATCCGAGCCGGTCAACCCGGCGGCGCTGGCCTATCTCAACCGGCTTTCGGACTATCTCTTCGTGCTCGCCCGCGCGATCAATGCGGGCAACGATCCGCTGTGGGTGCCCGGCGGATCACGCTGAGGCAGCGCGCCCATTCAAACAGACATGAGATAAAGCCATGCAGACAATCGCGGTCATCGGGGCCGGACAAATGGGTTCGGGCATTGCCCAGGTCGCCGCCGGGGCCGGGATCGCCGTGCTGCTGGCCGATATGACTCAGCCGCTGGCCGAAGCGGCGCACGCCAAGATCGGCGCGGGTCTAGGCCGGCTGGTGCAGAAGGAAAAACTGACCGCCGAGGCCGCTGCCGCCACCCTGGCGCGCATCACACCGGTCGGAGACTACAGCCGGTTCGGCGAAGCGGAGCTGATCATCGAAGCCGCGACCGAGCGCGAGGACATCAAGGCGCGCATCTTTGAGGCAGCGGGCAAAGTGCTCGCCGCCGGGGCCATTCTTGCCAGCAACACCAGCTCGATCCCGATCACGCGCATGGCGGCCGGTGTGCCCGATCCCAGCCGGTTCATCGGCGTGCATTTCTTCAACCCGGTCCCGCTGATGAAGCTGGTCGAGGTGATCCCCGGCCTTGCCTCCTCCGCCGAAACCATCGCCCGCGTGCGCGCGTTTGCCGGGGCGCTGGGCAAGCAAGTGGTGCTTTCGCAGGATGAGCCCGGGTTCATCGTCAACCGCATCCTCGTGCCCATGCTCAACGAAGCGTGCTTCGTGCTGGGCAGCGGCACCGCTTCGATCGCGGATATCGACAGCGGCTGCAAGCTCGGGCTCAATCACCCGATGGGGCCGTTCGAGCTGGCCGATTTCATCGGGCTCGACACCTGCCTTGAAATTGTGCGCGTGATCCACGGCACGACCGGCGATTCGAAATATCGCCCCGCGCCGCTGCTGGTGAAATATGTCGAGGCCGGCTGGCTGGGGCGCAAGACCGGGCGCGGGTTCTACGACTACAGCGGCGAAACGCCGGTGCCGACGCGCTGAGCCATCGCGCGCCAGCCTATTGGCTGGTGCTGCTGTCCGTGTCCGAATTGCTGGATTGCGAATCGCGGTCGTACCCGTTGGAACGCGACGAATCGCTGCCGGTATCATAGCCGTTCTGCTTGCGATCTTCTTCGACCCAGGCATTGAATCGGGCCTGCTTGATCGAGGCCTCATCCGCAGGCCTGGACGAAAACGCCCCGGCTCCGAAGAGACCGCCTCCAACCAGACCGCCGCCGACTCCGGCGAACAGGGCAACGCGGGCGCAGATGAGCACCACCCACAACAGGGCAAACCAGCGATTGCGGAAGATGTAGAACACGGTTTCGATACCCACCCTGTTTCGAACAAGGCCAAAGTAACGCGGTTAGGGTTAAGGAAGCGCAAAGTACCGCGCCCAATAATGGTCCGTGGCGGACCTTATTTCGACCAGGGACTGGCGTTCGCGGCCCGTGCGGGGGCAACTGCTGCGGGGGCATCTGCGGCGTGTTCTGGCGGGTCTTCCGGATCGGCCGGAGGGACCACCTGCCATGCGGTAAACAGCATGCCGAGCGCCCACCACACAGCGGACCAGCGGCTTCTGAATATCCTGCTGAGGTTGGTGCCAAACATCGCCCAAGGCGTTTAGAGCCCTTCGGTTAACGCCTGGTGTGAAGCCCAGTAATTAGCCTTAGTCTCTATACTATAAGTATTTTTTTAATAAGAACAAAACCGGAAAATGCGCCAGCAAGGCGCCATGCACATCGCCCCCGCCCTGCTGCTCGCCGCAGCGTTCGCCGCAGCTTCTGCTGCTCCCCCCGCTCTTGCCGACACGCGTGACAACGAGGCCGCCGCCTTCGGGCTGTGCGCGGGGCCGGGGCGAGTCACCTGCGTGGTCGATGGCGATACGTTCTGGTATCGCGGCACCAAGATCCGCATTGCCGATATCAATGCCCCCGAAGTGAGCCACCCGGGCTGCGCCTATGAAGCGCGGCTGGCGGCGGCGGCGACGCGGCGGCTGACCGAACTGCTCAATGCCGGACCATTTTCACTCGCCACCGAAGGCCGGGAAACCGACCGCTACGGACGCGCGCTGCGCGTCGTCATGCGCGGCGGCCAGAGCCTGGGCACAGTGCTGGAGCGCGAGGGCCTGGCCGAGCACTGGATCGGCCACCGCCGAAACTGGTGCACGGCCTGACCGTCAGGCCGCGCGCAGCCCGGTGACGCCCTTGGCCCCGCGATCCTGCGCGGAGAGGCCATCGAACATGGCATCAATGATGCACGCCAGCTTTTCTTCGGAGAGGCGATCCATCATGCCCTTCATCAGGGCGATGTTGCAGTAGGGATGCACCATCTGGTTGATCAGGCTGAGTGTCATGTCGATATCAAGCCCGGCGAAAAACCCGTCAGCCATCGCCTCACCGATGATCATGCTGAGATAGTGGTCCGCCAGATCGACATAGCTGCGCACGGTTTCGAAATGGTCGTTGCCGAGCTCGATGTACATCTGGTGCGCCACCGGATCAGCCCGATAGGCATCGCGCATGATCACGAAGCGGCGCGCGAAGAATTCGTACATCTTGCGGCGCGGGGGAAGATCGCTGGCGATCACCTCTTCCATCATCACCACTTTCGGGCGGAACCAGAATTCCGCGATAGCCTCCAGCAGCGCTTCCTTGCTGTCGAAGAAGCGCAGGACATTGGCGGGGGACATTCCGGCGTGGATCGCGACTTCCTGCATCGTCAGGGCCTGCCCGCCGCGCTCCTCGATCAGCGCGCAGGCCACTTCGACCAGACGGGCCCGTCCTGCCTCGATACGTCCTGTCTCGATATCGTTTTGCGGGCGTGCCATGGTATGATCCTGTCGCCGGGGAGGGCTGGTTTCCATTCTAGGGGTTCAGCCCGCCGGTTTCAATCGAGCGGGATGCAATTGATGAGCGAGATGCGCCGGGAACCGGCTTCCATGACGGCAACCGCAGCCGCGCTGCTGGCGCTGGCGGCGCTGCTATCGGGCTGCGCGGCGCCTGTCGGCAACCGCATCGCGAGCGCGCCGCCTGCCCCGGTGGCCGCACCTGTCGAAACCGTCGAAGTCGGCGTGATCGCGTTCAACGATTTCCACGGCAATCTCGAACCGCCCCGCCAGTCGGTCGGCGCGCCAGACGGCAAGGGCGGCACCGTGCAAGTGCCCGCAGGCGGCGCGGCGTGGTTCGCCAGCGCGCTCGATAGCTTGCGCGCGCGGCACCCCTATGCGCTGACGGTTTCCGCTGGCGACATGATCAGCGCCTCGCCGCTCGCGTCTTCGCTGTTTCTTGATGAGCCGACGGTGGGCGTGATGAACCGGCTCGGGCTCGATTTCTCGGCGGTCGGCAATCACGAATTCGATCGCGGCCAGCAGGAGCTGCTGCGGCTTCAGGCAGGCGGCTGCGCCAAACTGACCGCGCGCGAGCCGTGCCAGCTCGAACGCTTCACCGGCGCGCAGTTCCGCTACCTTGCCGCCAGCACCCGCACGGCGGACGGCGGCACGCTGTTTCCTGCCAGTGCGATCAAGACGTTTGGCGAGGGCGCGCGGCAAGTGCGCGTGGGGGTGATCGGGCTAACGCTGAAAGGCACCCCGCTGCTGGTCACGCCCTCGGGCATCGCGGGGCTGACCTTCGCTGACGAGGCGGACACGATCAACGCCGAAGTGCCCAAGCTGAAAGCACAAGGCGCGGATGCGATCATCGTGCTGATCCATCAGGGCGGCAAGACCAGCGGCGCGCCGGACCCCAATGGCTGCACCGGCCTTGCGGGCGATATTCTGCCGGTAATCAGCAGGCTGGCGCCGGGGGTGGATGTGGTGGTTTCGGGCCACACCCATGCCGACTACATCTGCGACGTGCCGACCGCAGACCCGGCCCGGCCCATGCTGCTCACCAGCGCGGGGCTTTATGGCAAGGAGATCACCGAGATCACTTTGGCGATTGATCCGGCAAACCACCGCGTGACCGCGCGCAGCGCGCGCAACCACATCGTGCAATCGGTGCCGTTCACATCGGCCAAGGGCCCGGTCGCGGCGAGCCTGCTGTTCCCGCAATACGCCCCGCGCGCCGATATTGCCGCCTATGTGCAGCGCTATGTCGATGCCTCGAAGGCCTTTGCCACGCGGCCGGTGGGCAAGCTCTCGGGCCCGGCGAGCACGGGTGAGGGCGCGGCGGCCAACACCGGCGGCCCGCTGGGCAATCTGATCGCCGATGCGCAGCTGTTTGCAACCCGCAGCGCGGGCGCGGAAATCGCGCTGATGAACCCGTTCGGCATCCGCGCGGCGATCGTGCCCGCAGCGGACCACACAGTGACCTTCGGCGATATCTACCTCGCGCAGCCGTTCGGCAGCGCGCTGGTGACCGAGACCCTGACCGGGGCCGAGATCAAGGCCGTGCTCGAACAGGGGTTTGACGATGTTGGGCCCGAGCAGGCGCTCGCCCCTTCCGCCGGGTTCCTCTACCGGTTCGATCGCCGCCAGCCGGTGGGCAGCCGGATCGTGGCGATCACGCTCCACGGCAAGCCGCTCGATCCCGCCGCGCGCTACCGCGTGACGATGAACGGCTTCCTTGCGCTGGGCGGAGATGGCTTTTCGGTGTTTACCGGGGCGCACGCGGCGGTGACCGGGCCGACCGATATCGAAGCGCTCGAAAGCTATTTCCGCAGCGCTGCCCAGCGCGCTGTGCCGGTGGAGGAACGGGTGCTGGAGGCGCGCTAAGCGCTCACCCGAACAGCCAGACGCCCAGCATGCGGTGGAACGGGAAAGTCAGCGCCCCCGCCGTCAGCAGCCCGCCGATCACCAGCGCGCGCACCGCGCGGCGGTGGCCCGCGTGATCGTGCCTGCGGGCCGAACGCACAATCAGCGGGGCCTGGAAGGCGGTGAAGGCAGAGAGCAAGTGGATCAAGCTGAACTGGCCGTGGTTGACCTGCCGGATCCAGAAGCTGTCGAGCGCGGAGATCACGATCGCGCCGACCCAGACATATCCCAGCTTGCGGTGGCGCCGCGTGCCGCGCGGCTGCCACAGCATCACCGGGGTGAGCGTCAGCGCAACCAGTACGGTGGCGAGATGCACCCAGATCGCAAGGCTGACGGCGGGCCAATCAGCATGGCCGCGCGCGATGGCCGTGAGCGCCGCCACCAGCAGAGCGAGCGCCAGCGCACCGAGCACGCGCTCGGTGCGATCAGGGGCGAGCGATGCGCGCGGGGTCAGCGCTTTGGCGGCCATGGCAGGAACCCCGATGTGCGCCGCACATAATCGGCATAGCCCGGCCGCCGCGCGACAAGGCCCTTTTCGAGCAAAGGCTTGCCCGACCAGCGGGTGAGCGTGAAGGTCAGGAACAGCGGCCCCGGCAACGCCACCAGCGCGACCACCCAGCCCGCTTCCGCCGCCGCCAGCCAGATCCCCCACCACACGCAGGCATCGCCGAAATAGTTGGGATGGCGGGTGTAGCGCCACAGCCCGGTATCGAGCACTTTGCCCGCGCTCGCCGGATCGGCGCGGAAGCGGGTGAGCTGCCAATCACCGATCGTCTCGAAGGCAAACCCGATCAGCCACAGCGCGCCGCCCGCTGCGGCCAGCGCGCCGATGCCCGCGCCGCCGCTCGCCAGCACGCCAAGCTGCGCGGGCAGGCAGGTGACGTAGAGCAGCACCGCCTGCACTGCGAACACTTGCGCCGCCGCCGCGCCATATTTGCCCGCGCGCCGCGCCTTGCCGAGCATCTTGGCGTAGCGAATGTCCTCCCCATGCGCGCGCCACCGGGTGTAGAGATGCCAGCCGAGCCGCGCGCCCCAGAGCACGGCCATCGCCGCAATCAGGCTCGCGCGCGCGCCTTTCTCGCCCAGCTGCGCCCACGACAGCGCGGCCAGCGCCGCCATCGCGCCGCCCCACACCGCGTCGATGAAGCTCACATCGCCGATCCGCGCGGCGATGCGCGCGAGCAGCGCCATAAGCACGGCGAGCGACAGGGCATTGATCAGCAGGCTCTCAAGCATCGAACATCCCCGCAAAATCCTTGATCCCGCGCTCGGGATGCTTGGGTGTCACGCTCTGGTAGATTTCGGCGACCTGCTGCATATCGGCCTTGTAGTCGCCCGTCGGCATGATCGCCGGGCCGAGCCCGCCGGTGCGTTTGGCGTAGTCCATCATGCCGATCACCAGCGGCACCCCGGCCCCCAGCGCGATATGATAGAAGCCCGTGCGCCACTGGTTCACCGCGCTGCGCGTGCCTTCGGGGGCGATGGTGAGGGCGAAACGGTCGCGCCGGGCAAATTCGCCGATCATCGCCTCGACCACGTTGTTGCGGGCCGAACGGTCGATCGAAATGCCGCCCATATCGCGCATGAAGCCGCCCATCGGCCAGCGGAACAGGCTGTCCTTGGCCATGAAGTTGGCGTCGATTCCCAGCTCGTTGACCAGCCCGAGGAAGTAGACGAAATCCCAGTTCGAGGTGTGCGGCGCGGCGATGATCACATAGCGCCCGCCCGGCGGCGGCGTGCCATGCGCTTTCCAGCCCTGCATCCGGTAAAACCCCAGCAGCGCCCGTTTGACCAGCCGTGATGACAGACTGGCGCTTTGGCCAGCTTGCTCCATCGCTTGCGCTTCCGCATCCATCCCGTTGTTCCTCCACCCAGGCCGAAGCCTAGCGAGCGCAATCGGGCTTGTCGAAGGGTACTGAGGGCGAAGGGAATTTTGCCCTTTTAGCCTGTCTTGACTATAATAAGCATAGCTATTAGCAGATGCAGCATGCAGAACAACATCGCCTTCCTGACCTCGGACGTGAGCCGCCTGCTGCGCAAGCGGTTCGATGTGGTCAGCCGCCGTTTCGGCGTCACCGGCCCGCAATGGCGCATGCTCGCCGCGCTGCGCCGCACGCCGGGGATCAATCAGGGCATGCTTGCGCAGTGGCTGGAAGTGGAAGCGATCACGGCGGGGCGGATGATCGACCGGCTGGAGAAAGCCGGAATGGTCGAGCGCCGCGCCGATCCCTGCGACCGCCGCGTCTGGCGGCTGTTTCTGACCGAAGCGGCGGACCCGCTGCTGGATGAACTGTTTGGCTGCGCCACCGAAGTGTTTGACGAGGCGCTGCAGGGCTTTGCCGAAGCCGAGCGGGACCAGCTTCTGGCGCTGCTGGAGCGGGCCCGCGCCAACCTGCTGGATGAAGTGCCCCCCGAGAAAGTGGTGCCCGAAAAAGCTCTCACAGAAAAGGTAGCGGCGCATGGCTGAGGCCGATCCGTTCAAGCCCGTCAGCCAAGGCGAGATCGCCGCCGCCGAAGCCGCACCCGCGCGCGCCGGGCGCACCCGCGCCAAGCTGCTGCGGCTCATCGCGATGTTCCTCGTGCCCCTGCTGATTCTGGGCGGCGCGCTGGTCTACTGGTTCGGCAGCCCCGATACCGTCTCAACCGACAACGCCTATGTGAAGCAGGATATCGTCTCGATTGCGGGCGAGGTGAACGGGCTGGTCGTTTCGGTCAACGTGCGCGAGAACCAGCAGGTCAAGGTCGGCAACGTGCTGTTCCGCATTGATCCTGCCTCGTTTCAGGTCGCGATCCGGCAGGCCGACGCGCAGATCGCCAGCGCGCAGGCGCACGTGACCGCGCTCACTGCCGAAGTCGGGGCCAATGCCGCCGATATCGCCGGGGCGCGTGATGATCTGGCGCTGGCGGAATCGCAATTCGTGCGCGAGAAGGCGCTGCTCGACAAGGGCTTCAACACCCGTGCGCGGATGGACGAGGCGCAGCATGCCGTGGCTGCGGCGCGCGACCGGCTGGCCTCGGTGACCGCCGAAGTCGCCAAGGCGCAGGCGCAGCTGGCCGACGGCGCGCAAGTGCCCGGGCTCAATCCGCAGATCGCCTCGGCGCAGGCGACCCGCGCCAAGGCCGCGCTCGACCTCGCCCGCACCGAAGTGCGCGCGCCGGTCTCTGGCCGCGTCACGCAAGTCTCGCGCCTGCAGATCGGACAGATGGTGTTCACCGGGGTGCCGATGCTTTCGATCGTGCGCGAGGGCGGCGCGCGGGTCGATGCCAATTTCAAGGAAACCGATCTGAACCGGATGCGCGCCGGGCAGCCAGCCGACGTGCGGCTCGATGCTTATCCGGGACTGAAGCTCAAGGGCCATGTCGACAGCATCGGCGCGGGCACCGGCTCGGAATTCTCGGTGCTGCCCGCGCAGAACGCCACGGGCAACTGGGTCAAAGTAACGCAGCGCGTGCCGGTGCGCATCGCGATTGACAGCAGCAGCGGCGATCGCCCGCTGATCGCCGGGCTCAGCGCGCAAGTGACGGTGCATGTCGGCGACAAATAGTCCTGCACAGCAGCCCACCATGCGGGTCAAGCATCGCCCGGTGCTGTTCACCGCGGTGATGGCAGCGATGGTCATGCAGGTGCTCGACACCACGATCGCCAATGTCGCGCTGCCGCACATGGAGGCCTCGCTCTCGGCCACGCAGGAGACGATCAGCTGGGTGCTGACGAGCTATGTGCTCGCCTCTGCCGTGGCGCTGCCGCTGGGCGGCTGGCTGGTTGATCGGTTCGGCATCCGCCTCGTGTTCACGCTGTCGGTCGTGGCGTTCACAGCCGCCTCGATCCTGTGCGGCCTCGCGCAGAACCTGGGGCAGATGGTGGCGTTCCGCATCATTCAGGGGATTGGCGGCGCGTTTCTTTCCCCCTTCGCGCAGACCGTGATGCTCAACGCCAGCACGGCAGACGAGCGGCCGAAGATGATGGCGCTGTTCACGCAGGGCGTCATGCTCGGTCCCATCGCGGGGCCGCTGCTGGGAGGCTACATCACCGAAAGCTATTCGTGGCGCTGGGTGTTTTACATCAATGTGCCCATCGGAATTGCCTCCGGGCTGGTGCTGTGGTGGCTGCTGCCGCGCACCACGGCCTTGCGCCGCCCGATCGACCTGACCGGCTGGCTATTGGTCGCGCTGGCGCTCGCCTCGTTCCAGCTCCTGCTCGATCGCGGCCCGTCGCAGGACTGGTTCGGCAGCGCGGAAGTCGTGACGTATGCCGTGATCTGGGCCTGCACCGGCTGGATGGCCATGGTGCACCTCTTCACGACAGAGCGTCCGCTGTTCCCGGGACGCCTGTTTGCCGATGCCAATTTTGTGGCCAGCCTGGTGTTCATGTTTCTGATCGGCTGCGTGATGATGGCTGTGCTTGCGCTGCTGCCCGGGCTGCTTCAGGGGATCTACGGCTATCCTGCGGTCGATGCAGGCTGGTTGCTGGCCCCGCGCGGGGTCGGCCTGCTGGCTTCGATTACTCTGCTCGGGCGTTGGATCACGCGCATGGACCCGCGCATCGCGCTGATGATCGGGCTTGGGCTTTCGGGCTGGTCGCTGTGGCTCATGTCCGGCTGGTCGCCCGATATGCCGATGCTGCCGATTTTCATCACCGGACTGATTCAGGGTGTGGGCATCAGCTTCACGATCATGCCGGTCAATCTGATCGGCTTTGCCACGCTGCCGCCAGACTTGCGCACCGATGCCGCGGGGCTGACGAACCTGTTCCGCTCGATCGGTGCCTCGATCGGGATTGCGGTGTGCACGTTCATGCTCGCGCGCAATGTCCAGATCAACCATGCCGAGCTTGGCGCGCGGATCACGCGGCTGAGCGTGCCGTTCGATCTCGACCGGATCACCGCTTATGGCGGCGTGTCGGAAGCGGGGATGCGCGTGGTCGACGGAGTGGTGAACAAGCAAGCGGTGATGATCGGCTACCTCGATGATTTCTACCTGATGGCGCTGCTCTGCTGGGCGGCGATTCCGGTGCTGTTTTTCGTCAAGGCAGGGGTGCCTGCGCAAGGCGGACCGCCGATGCAGGCTGCCTCCGCCGACCACTAAGCGATTGCTGGCAGTCGTCGGGAGGTCTATCCGCCAGGCTTCGCAGGCAAGGACACATCCGCCATGGCTCTGATTTCAAACCCGAAGCTGGCGTGGATCGTGCGCTGTGGCTGGCAAGGCAAGTGCCCGCGCTGCGGCAAGGGGCACATGTTCGGCGGCTGGCTCAAACTCGCCAAGACGTGCGACGTCTGCGGGCTCGATTTCAGCTATGCGCAGACCGATGATGGCCCCGCGTTCTTCTCGCTGTGCATCACCGCATTCCCGCTGGTCTTCGTGGTGGTCTATGTGCAGGTGCGGTTCGATCCGCCGTGGTGGGTCCACGTGTTCACTTCGCTGCCGATCCTCCTGCTCGGCTGCATTGCCACCTTGCGCCCGTTCAAGGGCTGGCTCGCTGCCTCGCAATATGTGAACCACGCGATGGAGGCGGGGACTAAGAAAAGCTGGTCAGAAACAGAAGAAAATTAAAATAACTAATTAGCCAATTAGGATTCTAACGATTTTTTATTGGGTGTGAGTATGGCAGATTTCTGCGCCGAAAATTCAATTTCGGTTAGAGCACCGGCTTGTCGCAGTTCCCAAAGTTTGGCAAGGCGATCTTCTAGGCTTGCACTTGAGCCGATTTGCGGCTGCTTGTCAAACGTCTCCCTATGATCATTTTTTATTGCATTAGAAAATAGGGCATGAAAATGCTCTAGTCTGCGAGCAGGTTCCTTGAGGAGTATGCTATTATTTGCGACACCAGCTTTTTTCATATAGAAAAATCTGATGCGGTGAACTGGTGATTTATTGTTGTCTATCAACAGCTTAAGGGATAGCTCGTTAATTCTTTCTTTTTGTCTTTTCGATCCAGTCACTCCGCCCACCAATAAGCCAAGTGGTCCCAATAGAACTGCACCGACAGCGGCACCCATAACCTGTGAGCCTCGGTTAGTTTGTTGGACAGACTGTCCATTTTTTTCTATTTCGACTGAATTTAGATCGGACCATGCTATGTCTACATAATCATTCATTTTTCCGACAACGGCCTTCCGGAGTTCCTGGTTTATAGCCAAAACCCCCCGTTCGTAAGGCGAAGCATAGATGTCCCAACCCTTGTGCGCAGCCATAAACGTGTCGTTTTCGGCTGTGTTCTGTTTAGCGGTCTGCGCGGCCCCAGCAAGCGCGAATAAGAAAAACATTATGACGATTATCGCAATTAGTACTGTCATTTTGCTTCCTTTCGGACGATATTCAAAATACTAATGCGATGAAGAGTGCTTCTCTATTCTGTATCAAAACACTCCAGATCCCAAGCAATTATTTTCTAACCAGCTCGATAATCCGCCGTGATTGC
>CAIKKO010000270.1 GCA_903828025.1 uncultured Sphingomonadales bacterium | reverse complement strand
CGATCAGCATCAGCACGACACCTACCATCACTTGCGCGGTGCGGCGCCCGGCGGCAGCAGCGGCATCAAGCACCGCCGCTTCGCCCGGAAAGGCCATCGCGCGGCCGATGTGAATGCCGGACGCGCCTGCGAGCAGGATGGCGAAGAGTTCAGTCGTGCCGTGAACCGAGAGCCAGCCGACGGCTTCCAGCGTGAGCCCCTGCCCGTGATAGAGCCACAGCAACGCCCCCAGCATCGTGGTGTTCTGGATCAGCAGCAGAACCGAAGGCAGGCCGAACGCGAAACCCAGCGCGAAGGCGAGCAGCGCGACCTGCGCGTTGTTCGAAAACAGCTCGGCAGCGAAAATGCCGAGTCCGGGCTCGTTCTGCTGGCCAAACAGCGTGCCCATGAGCACGGCGCGGCTGGCTCCGGGCACGCGGGCATCGACCATCCCGCCGGGCATCAGCGCGTAGTACCAGTCGGGATCGCTCGCCACGAGCAGCCAGCCGACCACGGTGCCTGCCACCATCAGCGCGAGCGCGATGAGGATATCGCGGCCAAGCCCCCGCACGCTGGCGCTCCAGCCCCCGCCGAAGAAGCGGGCGAGCCAATCGCCCAGACCGGCGCGCGGGCCATAGACGATGAACCAGGCGCGCTGGGTCAGCACTTCGAGCCAGAGCAGCGTCTCGCGGTCGAGCGAGGTCTCACGCGCGACCGCGAGGCTGGAGACGGCGGTGCGGTAGAGCGCGGGGAGCGCGAGCAGGTCTTCGTCCGATACCCCGCGCAGCCGTCCGCGCTCGATCCGCGCGACAATCGCCTCAAGCCGCTTCCATTCGCCCTCGCGCTCCAGCCGGAAGCGGTCGGACCGCAGCGCGGCATGTTCGGCGGCGGCGATTTCGGCACTGGCGGCGGGGCTGAACCAGCTGCCCAGGCGGCCGATGAGGTTGGGGGCGGGCGCAGTGCTCATCCCAAGCTGCCCTCGCGCTTGACGGCCAGATAGGCATCGAGCAGCCGGTTGCCGATCTGCTCGTGCGGCGCTTCGACCACGCGGATGCCCGCGCGCCGCAGCCGCTGCAGCACGAGCGTCCGCTGGTGCTGGAGGCTGGTGGCAGTCACGGCCATCGCGGCATCTTGCGCCGAGGTGACGGGCGCGCTGACGAAGGCCGCCAGCTCGGCATCGGCCATCACGACGAAGATCACGCGGTGGCGCTCGACCAGCCGGCGCATCGATTCGATCATCAGTTCGGCGCTGGTGGGATCGGTGAATTCGGAAAAGACCACGATCAGCGAGCGCCGCCGCAGCCGCGCCGCCAGCGTGGACAGCGCGAGCGTGAAATTGGGCTGTTCGGTGCTGTAATCGAGCGCGGCGGCGGCGTCCTGCAGGCGGCGGAACTCGCGCGGCGCGGTGACAAATGGGCTCAGCACTTGCGGTCGCGCGGCAAACCCATAGACCGCCACCCGGTCCTGCGCGCCGAGCGCGACCCACGCGGTGGTCAGCGCGGCGGTGACGGCGTGGTCGATGCGCGGCAAACCGCCGATCGGCTCGCACATCGTCTGGCCGCAATCGAACGCGAAGACGATCTGGTTGTTGCGCTCGGTCTCGTATTCCTTGGCGTAGAGCCGGGCGTGGCGGGCGGAGCTTTTCCAGTCGATGCGCCGCCGGTCCATCCCCGGCTCGTATTCGGCCAGCGCTTCGAAATCGGTGCCCTCGCCGCGAATCCGCCGCGCGACCATGCCGAACTGGGCGTCGCGCAGGAACACTTGCAGCGCGGGGCTGCGCGCGGGCGCGAGATTGGGGCGGATGGCAATGGGCCGGTCGACCGCGCGCAGGGTCTGGCGGCAGGCGAGCCCGAGCGGGCCATGCCAGCGCAGCCACACCGCCTCGACCACCGCCGTGCCTCGCCGCGTGGGCAGGGCCGCGAGCTTTGCGCTCCACGCGCCCGAATCGCGCGACAGGGCCGCCACCAGCCGTCCGCCGGGCGCGAGCCGGGGATCGAGCGCGAGCGCGGCGGACGGCGCGGCTGCGGAGGAGTCGGCCCTGAAATCGGCCAGCACGGTAAGGTGGACCGGCTCGCCCACCTCGCCATCGGCCGGGGCAATCACTCGAAGATCGGCCAGCGAGGCGGCCAAGAGCGCATCAAGCAGGACCATGACCAGCAGCGCGCCGCCGAGCGCGGGCGCGGCCACCCAAGCGCCGGGCACTGTGGCTGCGAGGATCAGTGCGAGCGGTGCCGACACCGCCAGCAGCACCGCCGTGCGCGACGATGGGTAGAACACCGGAAAAGGCCAGCGCAGCCGCATAGTTTAATGTCTTTTCCACTGACGTGGAGTCGGCACCAGCCCGCTCCCCCGCCCGGCCACCCATTCAGGGTACTCTCGTGGGT
>CAIKKO010000269.1 GCA_903828025.1 uncultured Sphingomonadales bacterium | reverse complement strand
GGCCTGGGCATGCTGCAAACCTTTGGCGACAACCGTGAACCGTCGTATGTGCCGACGCTGATCGCCGACAAGACCGTCGCCCTATACGCCGCCAATGCCGTCGCGCTGGCACTGTTTGCGCGCGAGCGCACCGGCCAAGGTCAGGGCCAGGGACAGGAAATCGAAGTGCCGATGTTCGAGACGATGGCCGCGTTCGTCATGGCCGAACACTTGTGCGGCGCGGTCACCGAACCGCCCAGCGGCCCGCCCGAATATCCGCGCGTCACCGCACCAGACCGGCGGCCTTATCGCACGCTTAATGGCCACATTGGGCTGATGATCTACAACGACAAGCAGTGGCGCAGCTTCTTTGCGCTGATCGGCCATCCGGAGTGGTCGCGCGATCCGATGTTTGCCACGATGACCAGCCGGACCGAGAACATCCAGACCGTGCTGGGCAAGCTGGGCGATGTGATCGCAACGCGCACCACCGAAGACTGGATGGACGCCTTTCGCACCGCCGAGATCCCGGCGATGCCGATCCTTTCGACAAGCGACCTGCTCGATGATCCGCATCTGGCGGCAACCGGGTTCTGGCACCGGGCAGACAGCGCGCTGGGCCCTGTGCGGATGCCGGGCATTCCCACCCGCTTTTCCGGAACCCCCGGCAAGATCGGCGATATCGGCCCTGAATTGGGTGCCGATAATCAGGGCGTGCTGGCCGAGGCCGGGTTTACGCCTGACGAGATCGCTGCGCTGGAAAGCGCAGGGGTGTTGAAGGGCTAGGCAGGCACAAACAGGAGGATCGGTTCGCCGTCCGCCTGCTTGTCGATCCGGGCCTGCACGGCCATGCCGATGGCGACCTCTGCGGCAGGCAGGCCTTCGACCCGGCTCATCATGCGCGGGCCTTCCGCAAGATCGACAAGCACCACGTTGTAGGGCTCGGCAGGGGGCTTGGGGCTGATGACCGTCACCGAATGCACGGTGCCTTTGCCCGAGGCTTCGACCCATTCCAGTGCATCGCCGCCCGGTGTCGGGGCGATCACGCGCGGGGGATAGAAATGCCGCCCATCGGCAGGCGAACGCTGCAGCAGGAAACGCCCTTCGGCGAGGCCTTTGCGCCAAAAGGCTTCGGGGCCAGTTTGCTCGGTCATCGTGCTCTCCATCAGGCGCTGATCACATAGCCGCCGTTGACTGACAAGGTCTGCCCCGTGACATACGACGCCGCCTCTGAAAGCAGGAACAGCACCGGCTTCACCACCTCGTCCGGCGCGGCGAAGCGGCCGAGCGGGATCTGCTGGAGGTACGTGTCGCGGAAGCGGTCCTGCCGGATCGTCTCGGTCATCGGGGTTTCGACGATACCGAAGCTGATCGCATTGACCCGGATGCCGAACCGCGCCCATTCCCGCGCCGCGCTCATCGTCAGACCGATGGTGCCGGCCTTGGCCGCGCCATAGTTGATCTGGCCGACCGTGCCGCGCCGTCCGGCGTCCGAAGCGATGTTGACGATGGCGCGCTCGCCGATGCGGCCTTCCTTGGCGGCGGCCACCATTTGCGTGCCCACCGCCTGCAACATCAAAAAGCTGCCGGTCAGGTTGACATCAATCACCGCCTGCCAGGCCTCCAGGGTCATGCGGTCGGCCATCGCGGGCCGCGAGATGCCGGCGTTGTTGACCAGCCCGTCGATCCCGCCAAGCCCTTCGATAGCCGTGGCCACCGCCGCCTCGACATCCGCGGCATTGCTCACGTCGCAGGCAATCGGCAGCAGTTGATCCGATGCGGTGAGCCCTGCAATATCGCGATCGACAGCCGCCACCCGCGCCCCGAGCGCCATCGCCAGATCAGCCACCGCGCGCCCGATCCCCTGGTTCGCGCCGGTCACGAGGATGCGCCGCCCGGCCATGCTCATCGGATTGAGGAGGGGATTTGTCGTTTCTGATAGCGTCATCGATATTGCTCCTGTCGCTGGCTTCGCTAAGCCGCGCGGAGAGGCAGAGCAAGTGCCAGAGAAAGTACGATTGGGAGTTCAGGATGGCCGAGCAGTTTCCGCGTGCACGCACCGCCATCGCGGGGGCATCGACGTTCGGCCTTGGCGAAATGCCGGGCTGGAGTTCGCTCGAGCTGGCGGCCAAGGCCTCGCAGATCGCACTCGCCGATGCCGGTGTCGCGCTGGGCGAAGTCGATGCGCTGTTCATCTGTACGCCCGATGATTTCCTCGCCGGGCTGACCTTCGCGCAAGTGCTCGGGCTGAACCCGCGCTTCACCGACAACAACCGCACCGGCGGATCGGCGTTCATGAGCCATGTCATCACGGCGGCGGCCATGCTCGATGCCGGGATGATCGACGTCGCGCTGATCGCCCACGGCTCGAACCAGCGCACCGGCGCGGGCGGCAAGCTGGTTTCAGCGGCGCGCAGTTCGAACTGGGAAGCGCCCTACAAGCCGCTGTTCCCGGTCAGCAGCTATGCGCTCGCCGCTGCGCGGCACATGCACCAGTACGGCACCACGCGCGAACACCTTGCCGAAGTCGCGGTCGCCGCGCGCGGCTGGGCGAACCGGAACCCGGAGGCTTTCGCCAAAGGGCCGCTCACCATTGAGGACTGCCTCAAGGCGCGGATGATCAGCACGCCGCTTTCTGCCCGCGATTGCTGCCTCGTGACCGATGGCGCGGCCGCCATCGTCATGACCCGGGCAGACCGCGCGCGCGATTTGCGGCGCCCGCCGGTCTATGTGCTGGGCGGCGCGGCGGCGACGACGCACAACGATATCACCAGCATGCCCGATCTCACGGTCACGGCCGCCGCCGAATCCGGCCGCCGCGCTTATGCGATGGCCGGAGTCACGCCGCAGGAGATCGACGTCGTCTCGCTTTATGACGCCTTCACGATCAACACGATCCTGTTCCTTGAAGACCTGGGGTTCTGCCCCAAGGGCGAGGGCGGCAATTTCGTTTCAGGCGGCGCAATCGGGCCGGGCGGCGTGCTGCCGGTCAATACGAACGGCGGCGGGCTCTCGTGCGCGCATCCCGGCATGTACGGCCTGCTTGCGATCACCGAAGCGGTGCGCCAGTTGCGCGGCGAGGCGGCCTCGCAGATCGAGGGTGCGTCGCTCGCGCTGGCGCATGGCAATGGCGGGACGCTGTCGAGCCAGGCCACGCTGATCCTCGGGGCTGACGCCTGACCGGGGGCAGTCGCGAGGGCAATCCGGGCGCACGGTGTTGAAAGGACGGTCAGAAGGTCATGCAGCGAACACTTTCCACCGATGTGCTGGTTGTCGGCGGCGGTACGGCCGGGTTCGGCGCGGCCTATGCGGCGGCCAGCCGGGGCGCGCGCGTCCGGTTGATCGAGGGAACCAGCAAGATCGGCGGGGTAATGGCGTTTTGCCCCGGCATGCCGTGGGGCGGCGGTTTCCCGATTGGCCGGAGCATCGGCGGCGTGTTCGATACGTTGACCTCCCGGCTTTGCACTGCGCAGCCGCCGCTGGCCGAGATCCGGCCTTCCACGCTGGAGAACTTCGGGGCCGAGGTGATCTATGATCACGAAGCGGCGGTTTTCGCGATGTTCCAGATGCTCGAGGATGCGGGCGTCGAAGTGCACCTGGGTACGTTCGCCGGTGCGCCGGTGATGGACGGCGCGCGCATCGCGGCGGTGGAATGCTATGACCGGACCGGGCCGCTGACGATCGTGGCCGCCATGGTGATCGATTGTTCGGGCGACGGCGACATTTCCGCCAAAGCGGGCGTGCCCTTCGCGCTGGGCGACGGGCACGGCAACATGATGGGCGTGACCCTGTCGTTCTCGATGCTGAACGCGCGCTGGGACGCGGTTTTCGCGCACGACGATCCCTATTTCACGCAAGAGGCTGAACGCGGCATTGCCGAGGGGCGGCTCCATCCCGATCTCGCCAAGCTCTATCTGATGCGCGGCTTTCACCGCGATACGGTGTTCTGCAATTCGGTCCATATCCGGGGCGTCGATGGCACCGATCCGCAGCAGGTGGCGCGGGCCACGCAGGAAGGGCGGCGGCGCTGCCACCAGCTCGCCCGGTTCCTGATCGACAGCGTCCCCGGCTTTGAGCACGCGCGGATGAGCGAGCTTGGCCCGACCATCGGCGTGCGCGAAACCCGCAAGCTGGAGGCGATGCACCGCATCCTTGCGCGCGATCTGGCGGCGGCGATGAAGTTTGCTGACGGGATCGTGTGCTGCGACAACCCCATCGACGATGTGATGCGCAGCGATTCCGCGATGACTCACGAGGCGATCGTGGCTGAGGGGAGCTACTACACCATTCCTTTCCGGGCGCTGGTGCCGCGTGCGGTTGAAAACCTGCTGTTCGCGGGCCGACTGGTCTGTGCCGATCCGGCTGCCTTCGCTTCGGTTCGCGGTATGCCGCAATGCATGGCGATGGGCGAGGCGGTGGGTATCGCGGCGACACTCGCCCAGGCCAAAGGCCTCGCTGTTCAGGCGCTGGACCCCGCCGAAATCGTTGCGGCCCTCGCGGCGCGCGGCGTCAGGGGTATCGGCGGGCATGCGCTGGCCGACCACGCCCCGGCGCTCGGCGCATAGGCGCGCGCTCGGCAGGGCGCGGGAAGGGGCGACGGCGCGCTTGCGCCAGCCGTCCGCCGCGCTAAGCCGGTGCAAGCCGCCTGGCATTTTCGGGGGCAAGGGAGTTTGGATGGAAACCACAGCGCAGCCTTCCGGGCAATTCGGCGGCCATCCCAAGGGCTTGTACTACCTCGCCTTCACCGAGCTGTGGGAGCGGTTTTCCTTTTACGGGATGTCGGCGCTGCTGACGCTCTACATGGTCAAGGACCTGTTGCTGCCGGAAAACGCCGCCAAAGTGGTCGGGCTTCAGGCGTTCAGGAGTGTGATCGGGTTTCACGGACCCCTGAGCAATGTGGCCTTCGCCTCGATCGTTTATGGCTGGTATGCGGGCCTCGTCTATTTCACCCCGCTCATCGGCGGGTGGGTGGCTGACCGGATTCTGGGGGCCAAGCGCACGGTGATGATCGGCGTCTTGCTGATGAGCGCGGGGCATCTGGCGATGTCGTTCTATTCGACGTTCCTGCTCTCACTGCTGCTGCTCATCCTCGGTTCGGGGTTTCTCAAGGGCAATATCTCGGCGCAGATCGGCACGCTCTATCCGCGCGAGGACGAGTCGCTGCGTTCGCGCGGCTACACCATTTTCTCGACCGGCATCTGCATCGGGGCCGCCACCGGGCCGGTGGTGACCGGGCTCGTCGCGGCGATCTATTGCTGGCACGCGGGCTTCGATGTGGCGGCGGCGCTGATGCTGCTCGCGCTCGTCGGCTATAGCCTCGGCCAGCGCCACTTGCCCGATGACCGGCCGGCGGCGCGCGAGCGCGAGAAGGCCCCGCCGCTGACCATGGCCGAGCGCAAGCGCGTGCTGGTGCTGCTCTGCGTGATCGCGCTGACCATTCCGGCGGAAATCGCCTATCCGATGGTGTGGAGCATCGGCATCCTGTGGGTCGATCAATACGTGAACCTCGCCACCCCGCTCGGCACGGTTCCATCGAGCTGGTTTGCCGGGATGGATTCGATCGGGTCGGTTCTGTTCGCGCCTGTGCTGGTGGTGCTATGGGGCTGGCAGGCGAAGCGCGGCATCGAGCCTGCCAGCGTGACCAAAGTCGGGATCGGCACCGCCATCGTCGCCATCGCCGCGCTGGTTTTCGCCTATAGCAACTGGGGCATCACCGCAGCGCACGGCGTCGGTGCGGGCTGGGCGATTGCGGGCTGGCTGATCATGGGGCTGGGCTGGATGTACTACTGGCCCACGAATATGGCCATTGTCAGCAAGGCCGCGCCGCCGCGCATGGCCTCGACCCTGATGGGCGTGGCCTTCCTTTCGCCGTTTGTCGCGCATGTCATGGCAGGATGGGTCGGCAGCTACTTCGACCAGATGACCCCGACGACGTTCTGGACGATGGATGCCGCCATCGCCATTGCCGGGGCTGCGCTCATTCTGGCGCTGCGAAAGCCTTTGCAGCGGGGGCTTGAGGCCAGCCTGACGGCGTGATCGACGTCTCAGGACGGGCGGAAATCGGCCTTCCGGCGCGCGGCGAAGGCGGCCACACCCTCGCGACCTTCCGGTCCGGCGGCGGCGGCCGAGATCGAGGCCGCTTCGCGCTCCAGTTGGAGGTCAAGCGGTGCGGTCTGACTTCCGGCGAGCAGGCGGCGCACCGATCCGTACGCGGCGGTGGGACCATCGGCCAGCTGCGCCGCAAGCTTGCGGCCTTCCTCGGCGAGCATTTCGGCCGCAACCACGCGCGTGACGAGGCCTGCTGATACCGCTTCGGCGGCGGTGAGGCGGCGGTTGGTGAGCATCATTTCCTGCGACTTGCGCATGCCGACAAGGCGGGGCAGCAGCCAAGTCATGCCGCCGTCGGGTGTCAGGCCGATTGCGGTATAGGCTGCGGTGAAGTGCGCCGCCTCGCTCGCGATGACGATATCAGCTGCGGCAGCAAGGCTGAGGCCCGCGCCCGCCGCCGGGCCTTGAACCAGCGCGACCAGCGGCTTGGCCATCCCGGCGAGCACCAGAACCGCTTCGTGCAAGGTGCTGGCGAGCGCGTGGATGAAGGGGCCGGCCTGATCGCCCGATGCTGCGAATTCACCGATATCGCCGCCCACGCAAAACATCCGTCCCGCGCCGGTCAGCACCACACAGCGCACCGCCGGATCGGCCGCCGCATCGCGCGCGGCTGACAGCAGGTCATCGGCCAGAGCCGTGTTGATGGCATTGCCCTGTTCGGGCCGGTTGAGGGTGAGGGTCAGGACATCGCCGTCGCGGCTCGAAAGCACGGTGCTCATTGTACGTTCTCCATGGCCTGGCGGGCGAGCGCCGCGAGCCGGGGTAGCGCTTCCGCGCGTTCGCGGGCCTGTGCGTTGCTGGCAGTGCCGCGCAGCACGCGGCCCTTGATCCCGTGCATGATCGCGGCAAGGCGGAAGAAGTTGAACGCGAGGTAGTAGTCCCAGTTGGCGATGCTGGTCCGCCCTGTCCGCGCGCAATAGGCGGCGATGTATTCGGCTTCGGTCGGCAGCCCCAACGGCACCGGGTCCGCCCCGCCAAGCCCCGCGACGATATCGCCCGGCATGCGGTACATCATGGCGTGGTAGGAAAAGTCTGCCAGCGGATGGCCCAGCGTGGAAAGCTCCCAGTCGAGCACCGCAAGCACGCGCGGCTCGGTGGGGTGGAAGATCATGTTGTCGCAGCGGAAATCGCCGTGGACCACGCTGGTCTCGTCGCCTGCAGGGATCGCGGTGGGCAGCCATTCGACCAGCGCGTCCATATCGGGCAGGCGCCCGGCGAGTTCGTCCTCAAGATATTGCCGCGACCACCGGCCGATCTGCCGCGCGAAATAGTTGCCGGGCTTGCCATAGTCGGCGAGGCCTACTGCTGCGATATCGACCGAATGGAGCGCCGCGATCACGCGGTTCATTTCATCGAAGTACGCGGCGCGCTCAGCCTTGGGCACTTCGCCGAACGATGCGTCCCAGAAGATGCGGCCTTCCACCATGTCCATCACGTAGAACGGGCTGCCGATCACGCTCTCATCCGCGCAGACCGCGAAGATGCGCGCGACGGGCACATCGGTGGCGGCAAGCGCCTGCTGCACCCGCGCCTCGCGGAGCACATCATGCGCGCCCTTGAGCAGCGGCCCCGGCGGTTTGCGGCGCAGCACATAGCGCTGGCCGGGCGTGGTCAGCTTGTAGGTCGGGTTGGACTGGCCGCCGTTGAACTGCTCGACGGTGAGCGGTCCGGCAAAGCCTTCGACGTTGGCCGCCAGCCACGCGGCCAGCGCGGCCTCGTCAAACGTGACGCGGACTTTGCCCGCGCCAGTGTTGGTAGCGGCCAGATCGGTCCCCGCACCGCTCATTGCGCGGCCTTCCAGTCACGCCGCAGCTTCTTGGCGAGGCTCCACTTGTGGACCTCGGTCGGGCCGTCATAGATGCGGAAGGCGCGGACTTCGCGGAACATCGTCTCGACAATGGTCTTGTCGGTCACGCCCAGGCCGCCCATCACTTGCACGCACTTGTCGGCAATGCGCATCAGCGCTTCGGACACCGCGACTTTGGTCATCGAGCTTTCGACCGTGCCGAGCGAGCCGGTATCGAGCACCGAGGCGCACCAGTCGATCATCAGCTCGCACTGCTTGATGTCGATCATGTTCTCCGCGAGCATGAAGCCCACGCCTTCGTGGTCGATCAAGGTCTTGCCAAAGGCCATGCGTCGGTTGGCATAGTCGGTCGCGATTTCCTGCGCGCGCATGCACCCGCCCAGCCAGCGCATGCAGTGCGAGAGCCGCGCGGGGCTGAGGCGGATCTGCGCATACTTGAAGCCTTCGCCCGCATCGCCCAGCATCTGGTCAGCGGGAATGCGCAAGTTGTCGATGGTGATTTCGGCGTGGCTGCCGGGCATCGAGCTGTCGATGGTGTTTGGCACGCCGGTGATCTGGATCGCCGGATCGGGCAGATCCACCAGGAACATGCACGCGCCG
>CAIKKO010000268.1 GCA_903828025.1 uncultured Sphingomonadales bacterium | reverse complement strand
TTGCCATCGCGCATGGTGACATCGACGAGTTTGAGCGCGCTCATGCAGGAAGCCCCAGAAGAAAGCCGGTGTCCACACCGCCAGCGGCAAAGCGCGGATCGGCGGCAATGCGGCGGTGGAGACCGGTGGTGGTGGGCACGCCTTCGATGGTCAGGGTCGCCAGCGCGGATTGCAGCAGGCTCACCGCAGCCTCGCGCGTCGCGCCGTGGACGATCAGTTTGCCCAGCAGCGAATCGTAAAACGGCGGCACTTCGCCGCCCGCAGCAATATGCGTATCGACGCGGATGCCGGGGCCCGCAGGCCAGGCAGCGCGGACGATCCGGCCTGGGGCGGGGCGGAAATCGGCGTCCGGGTCCTCGGCGTTGATCCGCACTTCGATGGCGTGGCCGAGCGGGCGGACCATGGCTTGCGTAAGGGTGAGCGCCTTGCCCGATGTCACCAGCAATTGCTGCTCGACAAGGTCAACTCCGGTGATCGCCTCGGTCACCGGATGCTCAACCTGGATGCGGGCGTTGAGTTCAAGGAAATAGAACGAGAAGTCCGTCGCATCGACGAGGAATTCCGCCGTCCCCGCGCCGCGATACGCGATATGGCGGGCGAGCTTAACGGCGGCCTGCTCGATCCCGGCGCGCGCGGCTTCGGGCATGGCCGGGGCAGGGGCTTCTTCGACCAGCTTCTGGAAGCGCCGCTGGATCGAGCAATCGCGCGTGCCGAGGTGGATCGCGCTGGTGCCATCTCCCAGAAGTTGCACTTCGACATGGCGGCCTTTTGCCACAAAGCGCTCGACATAGACCGCGCTGTTGCCGAACGCGGCCTGCGCTTCGGCTTGCGCCATATCGAGCACCGCATCGAGATCTTCGGCGCGGTCGACCCGGCGCATGCCTTTGCCGCCGCCGCCCGCGACCGCCTTGAGCAGCAGCGGATAGCCGATCTCTGCCGCGCGGGCATGCACCGCCTCGCGCGTCGCCGCCTCGCCGCCGGGGAGGACCGGAAGCCCTGCCTCGACCGCCAGCGCGCGCGCGGCGAGCTTGTCGCCCATGCCTTCCAGCGTCGCGATGTCCGGGCCGACAAAGCGCACACCGGCCTCCGCAATCGCCCGCGCGAAAGCTGCGTTTTCAGAGAGGAAGCCGTAGCCGGGGTGGACGGCATCGCAGTTTGCGCCGCGCACCGCCGCCACGACAGTGTCAATCGCGAGGTAACTTTGCGAGGATGGGCCGGGGCCGAGCACCACAACCTCGTCGGCCATCAGCGCAGGCAGCGAGGTCGCATCGGCAGAGGAAACCCCCAGCACCGTGGTGATGCCCATGCGCTGGGCTGTGCGGATCACGCGCAGCGCGATTTCGCCGCGATTGGCAATGAACAGGCGGCGGATCATGACTGGCTCTTTCGCACCGCTCAGGCGAGCCGGAACAAGGGCTGGCCCTTGGCCACCATCGTGGCATTGGGGGCCAGCACTTCGGCCACGGTCCCGGCGCGGCCAGCATGGACCGGGTTCATTAGCTTCATCGTCTCGACAATGCCGACGACGGTTTCAGGCCCCACCGCATCGCCCACAACGACAAATGGCGGCGCGCCGGGCTGCGGCGCATGATAGAACGTGCCCGGCAGCGGTGCGGGAACAGCGTCCGGGTCAGCCGTATGCTCGGCCTCAGCCGCCGCAGCTTCGGGCGCGCTGCCCGCCCATTGCCATTCCTGCGTGAAACCGGCTTCTGCCCCATCCCCGCGCGCAAGGCGCAGACGAAAGCGGCGGGTGGAAAGATCGAGCTCGCGATAGGGCGAGGCGTCGATGATCGAGACGATCTCGGCGATATCCTCGGCGGTGAGGGGGAGGTCGTCGTGCATCACTGGCCTGCCAGCAATTCGCGCGCGGCGGCGATGATGGCGTCCGAGAACGCCGGATCGTTGAAGTGCGCGTCGATGGCGGTCACCGGCACGTCTGCGGGCATCACCTCGCGCAGATAGGCAGCAAAGGGCGGCGGCACGCTCGGGTCCATGAGGTGGCCCGCCGGGCTGTCATGGTTGGAAAAACCATGCAGCGGCGTGAACACCCGCACCGGACCCTTGGCATCGCGCACATTGGCGGCAAGATGGTCGGCAAGCTGCTTGAGGTCCTCGAACGTCGTGCGCACAGCCGTCAGCTGCGGGTTGTGCTCGTGATAGCGGCGGCCCGGGAACTGCTTGCGCGAGATGTCGATTGGCCCGCCGATGATGAAATCGGCATTGCCGGGCGCGAGGATCGTCGGGATGCCCTTGAGCAGCGCGGGGCGGCCCCGGTCCGGCCCGGTATCAGCAAGGCCGCCGAAAATATGGTCGATGATCTCGGTCTGAGAAAGATCGAGCACGAGCGCGACATCCTTGCCCGCCGCCAGCCCGTCGAGCGTCGGCCCGCCCGCGCCGGAGGAATGGAATACCATGACCTCGCAGCCATCGCTTTCCAGTGCTTCGCGGATGCGGCGCACGCTGGCTTCGGTGGTGCCTAGCGTGGTGATGAGCACCAGCGGGCGCGTCGCCGCCGCTTTGGGATCATAGCCCTTGGCCATGCCCGCAACCGCATGGGCGGCATTGCGAAACACATCGCGGCTGATCGAATTGAGCCCGGAAATGTCGGTCACCGCGTTCATCATCGCGATGTCCTGCACGCCCATATAGGGCTTGGTGAAGCCTGAGGCCATGGTCGACACGATCAGGCGCGGCAGGCCGAACGGAAAGCTCTGCATCAAGGCACCCGCGAGCGCCGAGCCCATCGAGCCGCCGACCGCGAGAATGCCCGAGATCGGGTCCTTCGCGTTCCAGGCGTGCGCGGCGGCGATGGAGCCCCGGATCATCGCATCCTGGCATTTGCCTTCGTGGCCAAGCGCGCGGACCTCCTCGATGGTCATGCCAGCACCGGCAGCCACGTCCTCGGGGGAAATTTCCGCGCCGCCAAGCGTGCGCCGGACACTGGGATCAAGATGCACGACCCGCACGCCCGCCGCTTCGAGCGCAGCACGGACAAAGCGCGCTTCCTCTTCCTTGGTATCCTGCGTGATGATGAGCATCACACTGGGCAGCGCCCCGGTTGTCTCGGTCATGGTTTTCCTCTCCGTTCCCCCAAGAGTGCGACATCCCGGTTGACTTTGCACGGCGGTATGCAAAGCGTGCGTTGCATAGAGTGAAACACGCTGAAGCGGCTTCCTGTCGTCTCGGCAGGGCGGGAGAGACCGCACCGGAACGGGAACATGCTGGAACGCAAAGTCAAAACGGTGCGCGCGCTGGAACGCGGGCTCGATGTCCTGCTCGAAGTGCAGGCACGGCGGGCGGTGAGCCTCCACGAACTGCACACGACTTTGCAGCTCCCGAAAGCGACATTGCTGCGCATGTTGCTGACTTTGGGGCGCAAAGGTCTGGTGTGGCAGCGCCTTGCCGATGGGGCCTATCTGCCGCATCTGGGTGCAGCCTTGCGGAGTGCAGGCGCCCCGGTCGAACAAATCGCCGAAGTCGCCTCACCCTACATGAAAGCGCTCTCGACCAAAGTCGCCTGGCCTTCGGTGCTGGCGGCACCCCGGCTCGATCATATGGAAATCGTCGAGACCAACAGCCCGTTGTTCCGGCTCGATTCGGCCATCCTCGGGCCGGTAGGGGTCAAGCTCTCGTATATTCACACCGCCACCGGACGCGCGTATCTGGCGGCGTGTGAGGAAAGCGAGCGTGAGGCGATCATTGCCCGCCTTCGGCCCAAGGACGGCACACCGCAGGCCGAGGACGACTTGCGCACGATCCTGAAGGAAACACGCGAACGCGGCTTTGCCTCGCGCGAACCGCTGCATCCCTGGCCGGACCGTTCGAAGCAGCTCGTGCTGCGCGACGGGCGGCGGTCCATGGCAGTGCCGATCATGGCTGGCGGCCAGATCGGTGGAGGCCCCATCGGGACGATCAACCTGACCTGGCCGGCCAAACGCGGCACCGATGAGGCCGTCATGCTGCGGCATCTCGAGGCCTTGCAGCAAACCGCGCAAGCGATCGGACGCGCGGTTGCGGTGCAACCCTCTGCGGGCGAGGCCAACAAGGCACTGGCCTGATCCAATCGTTGCATCTGGTGAAATTCGTTTGTGTTGCTGATTAAATTGCGCGCTCCCTGTGCGACACTCCGGTCGGGAAAGAGGGGACAGGTTCGATGCGGCAATGGGTGATACGCC
>CAIKKO010000267.1 GCA_903828025.1 uncultured Sphingomonadales bacterium | reverse complement strand
GCCCTCTCCCCTGAAGGGGAGAGGGAGAAAGACATGAGAATAGCCCTCGCCGGTGCCGGCGCTTTCGGTGAAAAGCACCTTGATGGCCTCAAGCTGATCGACGGGGTCGAGATCGTCTCGATCATTTCGCGGACCGGCGAACAGGCCGCTGCAGTCGCCGCCAAGTATGGCGCCAAGCATTCCTCGACCGAGCTGGACGATGCATTGGCGCGCGACGATGTGGACGCGGTGATCCTGTGCACGCCGACGCAGATGCATGCCAGCCAGGCCATCGCGTGCATGAACGCGGGCAAGCATGTGCAGGTCGAGATCCCGCTGGCCGACAGCTGGGCGGACAGCGAGGCGGTGCTGGCGAAGTCCAAGGAAACCGGGCTGACTTGCATGGTCGGCCACACCCGCCGCTTCAATCCCTCGCACCAGTATGTCCATAACAAGATCGCGGCGGGCGAGTTCAATGTCCAGCAGATGGACGTGCAGACCTACTTCTTCCGCCGCCGCAACATCAACGCCAAGGGCGAGGCGCGGTCTTGGACCGACCACCTGCTGTGGCACCACGCCGCGCATACGGTGGACCTGTTTGCCTATCAGGCCGGGCCGATCGTCAAGGCCAATGCCTTGCAAGGGCCGATCCATCCCGAGCTCGGCATCGCGATGGACATGTCGATCCAGCTCTTGAGCGCCAGCGGGGCGATCTGCACGCTCTCGCTCTCGTTCAACAACGACGGGCCGCTGGGCACCTATTTCCGCTATATCGGCGATACTGCGACTTATCTCGCGCGCTACGATGATCTGTTCTCCGGCAAGGAAGAGCAGATCGACGTCTCGAAGGTCGATGTCTCGATGAACGGGATCGAGCTGCAGGACCGCGAATTCATCAGCGCGATCCGCGAAGGGCGCGAGCCCAATTCGTCGGTCGGCAAAGTGCTCGATTGCTACCGGGTGCTGGGCGATCTGGAGAAGCAGCTGGAAGGATAAGGAGCACGCGCTGGTGGATGCATGGATCGCCTATTCGGGACGCCGCTTCGCCCGCCCGCGCTACTACGCCAACGCGCACGCGCGCGACGCGGTGGAGATTGCGCCGGTGTTGATGCCGGTGGGCGATGCCCGCGCGGCAGCGCCTTGCATCGACCGTGAGGGGTTCGAGCTGGTCGAGCATCTCAGCGCGGTGCAGGATTTTGCGGATCGCGAGGAAGTCGCGCGTGTGCATAGGCGCGAGATCGAGGAGCTGGTGCAGGCGCGCACCGGGGCGGACCATGTCCATGTCGGCGCGCCGGGGCTGTTGCGGTTTTCAGAGAAGTCGGGGCTGGCGGGCAGCCTCAACAATTCGATGCCGGCCCGTTTCGCCCATATCGACATTTCGGACGCGACCGCCGCGCAGTTTGCCCAGCGCGGAGCAGGCGGCTGCGCTTATGCCCGCTGCGCGCACTACAACGTGTGGCGTGCGATTTCGCCGCCGCCGCAAGATGTGCCGCTGGCGCTGTGCGATGCCCGCTCGCTCGCTCCGGCCGATCTGATCGCGGCGGATGCGGTGTTCGATGAGCCGGGCAAGCCCGAATGGTCGTTCGAAGGGCTGGTGGTGGCGCACAATGCGGCGCACCGCTGGTTTGCGTTCCCCGAACTGACAGTGGGTGAGGCGATCCTGTTCAAGACGCACGACAGCGATCCGGCGCGCGCGCATCATGTGCCGCATGTCGCCTTCGATCTGCCCGAATGCACCGAAAACGCCATACCGCGCGTGAGCATCGAGATGCGCGCGACCGCGTGGTGGTGGGCTTGAGGGTCCATCGCAAAATCGGTTGAAATCCGCAGCCCCGCCGCTAAAACCTTTCTAACAATTGATAGGGTGAGGCATGATGGGCAGTTTTCCTGAGACGATGTATTTCGTCGGACTCAATGAGCCTGTGGGGCAGGAGGTCGCGCTGACCGGCCTTGCGGTTGAGGGCACGCTCCCGCCCGAAGTGCGCGGCAGCTTCTACCGCGCGGTGCCCGATCCGGCCTTTCCGCCCAAGTTTGCCGACGACCACACGCTCTCGGGCGACGGGATGGTCAGCCGTCTTGCGTTCAATGCCGATGGCACCGCCGATTTCACGCTGCGCTATGTGGAAACGACGCGCTATCTGGCGGAAAAGGCGGCGGGCCACACGCGTTTCGGCAAGTATCGCAATGCCTTTACCGACGATGCCGACATGCAGGACGTTGACCGCACTGTCGCCAACACCACGCCGGTCTGGCACGCCGGGCGGCTGCTGATGACCAAGGAAGATGGGCGGCCCTACCGCGTCGACCCGCTCACGCTCGATACGCTGGGCTCCTATGATTTCGGCGGCGCGCTGAAATCGGAGACGATGACCGCGCATGTGCGGATTGATCCGGTGACCAAAGAGCTGTTCTTCTATGGCTACGAGGCCGATGGCCTTGCCTCGACCAAAGTCGCTTATTGCGTGGTCGGGCCGGACGGTGTGCTGAAGCGCGAGCAGTGGTTCGATGCGCCCTATTGCGCGATGATGCATGACTTCACGGTGAGCGAGAACTACGCGCTGTTCCCGGTTTATCCGACAACGGCAGACCTCGGGCGGCTCAAGGCGGGCGGCGAGCATTGGCACCATGAGCCGGAGCTGGATTCGTGGCTCGGCGTGATGCCGCGCTATGGCGATGTTTCGGAAATACGCTGGTTCAAGGGCCCCAAGGGCGTCCATTCGTACCACATGATGAACGCGTGGGAGGATGCGGCCGAAGATGGGACGAGCCTGTTGCACTTCGATGCCTGCCTCAATTCGACCAATGCCTTTGCCTTCGTGCGCGAGCCTTCGGGCATCTTCCTGCAGCCGTGGGAAGTGCAAGGCGCGCTGACCCGCTGGACGGTCGATCCCAAGGCCGAGGGCGGTGAGGTGCTGGAGACGGTGATCGGGCCGCCGGGCGATTTCCCGGTGATCCCCGCCGCGAAGCACGGGCGGCCCTATACGCACGGCTGGATGCTGACGATGAACCCTGAATTGCAAGGCCCGCCGCTCGCCGGTGGCCCGGTGGGGGCGATGTTCAATCTGCTGCTGCGGCTTGATATGCGCGGTGGGCCGCCGCAAGCGCTGCCGCTGCCGCCGCTCTCTGGCTATAACGAGCCGGTGCATGTGCCCTCGGCGACCGAGGGGCATGAAGGCTGGCTGATCATGATTGTCGACAGTCAGGTGGGCGACAACGCTTTCGCGCATGAGGCGTGGGTGCTCGATGCGGGCAATATCGCAGCGGGTCCGGTCGCCAAGGTCAAGATCCCCGCGCGTCTGCGCCCGCAAGTCCATGGCTGGTGGGTGCCGCAGGCCGAACTGGACGCGGCGGCGGCATGAGCAAGCCCATGGACAAGATCGTCATCACCGGCGCTTCGGGCAACTATGGCCGGGGCCTCACCGACCAGCTGATCGCGGCGGGGCGCGCGGCGGACCTCATCCTGATCACGCGCTCGCCCGACAAGCTGGCGCACCGGTTGGTCGAGGGCTGCACCGTGCGCTACGGCGATTATGACAAGCCCGAGAGTCTGGCTGATGCGGTGCAAGGTGCCGGTTCCATGCTGCTGATCTCCGGCACGCGGGTCGGCGCGCGCGTGGCGCAACACAAGGCGGCGATCGATGCGGCGGCGGCGGCGGGCGTGCGCCATATCGCCTATACCAGCTTCATCGGCATCGACGATCCGGCGAACCCTGCGGAGGTGTGCCACGATCACGCCGAGACTGAAGCGCTGATCCGCGCCTCCGGCATGGCCTGGACCATGCTGCGCGACGCGCACTATGCCGATTCGATGATCCTGATGGCGGGCCCCGGGGTCATGCAGAGCGGCCAGTGGGTCAGCAATGCGGGCGATGGTCTGGAGGCCATGGTCTGGCGCGACGACTGCATCGCCAGTGCCGCAGCCGTGCTGACGGGCAAGGGGCCGGAGTCTGAAAAACACTGGGGCCAGATCTACAACATTACGGGCCCTGAACTGCAGACCTTCCGCGAAGTCGCCGCGCTGATGGCCGAGATCACCGGGCGGCCGGTGGAGTACGTCTCGACGACGGACGCAGAACAATACGCGATGTTCGATGCCATGGGCATCCCGCGCCGCCCGGTCGATGATCAGTCGGTCGCGGGCATCCCGTGGAACAGCGATGATATGGTGACCTTCGGGCAGGCGATCCGCGAGGGGTTCCTTGCGGTCTGCACCGATGATGTCGAGCGCCTGACCGGGCGCAAGGCGCGCTCGGTGCGCCAGATGATCGCGGACAACGTGGAGATGCTGCGCGGGGCGTAAGCCGTGCTCAGTGCCAGGTTGTCCCAAGCGCGCGGGTTACGGCAGCGGTCTGCTCCAGCACGTCGTCCAGCTGATCGCTGACGAAGGCCTTGGGATCGCTGAAGGCCATCGACCAATCGGCATAGCGGCGTTTGAAGATCGGCCCATCAGCGACCATCTTGACCGTATGATGGCGGACATCGGCGATGATGCGCGCCATCAGCGCACGCAGCGCCGTCTCCGGCCCTTCGAGCACTTGCGCAAACCGCCCGCGATGGAGTGTCAGCACGCCGGTGATGCCGTGAAGCGCGTTGTATTGTTCGGCCAGCGCGCAGATCACGAGGGCATCCGCATTGGCGGTCTCTTCCGGCAGGGCGGCGATGCTGGTGTATGAGATCTTCCACAATCGCATCGCTGGCGGCTTCCGCTCGGACGCAGCCGCCACGCGCCGCTGTGCACCTGACAACGCAGGTAGGACGTCGCACCGGAAATGAAAGGGGTAATGCCGCAACGCAGCAAAAACCCTGCGCAAGTGTGGCGGGTGTGCCGAAGTCGCCGCGCTACAAATTTGCCGCGTAGAGCGCGAGCATGCGGCCCCAGGCCTTTTCCGCCTGCACCTTGTCATAGATCGGGGCGTCGATCGTGCACCAGCCGTGCTGGGCGGGATAGACTTCGACTTCGGCGGGGCGGCCTGCGGCCTTGGCGGCGGCTTTGAGCGCGTCCTTGTCGCCGGGGGCGCTGGCGTCGTCGTTCTGGGCGATGGCGAAAAGGAACGCGGCTTTGGTTTTCGCGAGGAGCTGGACCGGGCTGTCAGCCGCATCGCCGACAAGGCCCGCGCCGTGGAACGAGGCCGCCGCGCCGACGCGCGCGGGAACCGCGAAGGCGGTGCGCACGGTGTAGGGCCCGCCCATGCAATAGCCGCAGGTGCCGATCTTCTTCGCGGTGTCCACTTCGGCCTGCTGGTCGAGCCACCCGGCAAAGGCGGTGGCATCGCGCACGGTGCCTTCGGGCGTGATCCCGGCGATTAGCGGCTTGAGCTTGGCCTGCCCCTCGGGCGTGCGCCATGCCACGAGCGAATCGAGCACCGGGGCGACCGCGCCGCGATAATAATGGTTCACCACCAGCACGGCATATCCGGCAGAGGCGAGGCGTTCGGCCATGGTCTTGTAGGCCGCGCGCAGGCCGGCGATATCGGGCCACATGATGACAGCGGGGTGCTTGCCGGTTCCGGGGGTGTAGAACCAGGCATCGACTGTGCCGTCAGGCGTCGTGACGGTGACGGCGCGGCCCTTGGTGGGCATGGCACCCGCAGCAGGCTGCGCCATGCAGCCGGGAACGGCAGCCATCATCGCGACGCTGGCGCCCGCAGCGCCGAACTGGCGGCGGCTGAGCCAGGCGGCGTTTTCGGCTTCGGTCAGTTCGTCACACATCGGTCTGGTCTTTCGGTTTGCGCGTTGGCATCAGACTAGCGCGCGCGCTGCCCCGCGCAAGCACCCGTCAGGTCAGGTCAGATCGCTAAGCCCGATCACCGTTCCTGCTGCGGCCGCCGCATTGGCCGCGCGGCGCAAGGCCTCCATGGCGAGCCGTCCGGGCGGGGCTTCTTCGTTGGGCAAAGCGGCGAGGCTGGCTTCGTAGATTTCGCGGAAGTCCTCGGCGAATTCCGGGTGCGTGAAAATCAGGCCGTCGTTCCGCTCCATGCCGCGCAGGATCTTGGTGCCGGCTTCATACGGGTCCATGCCGACTTCGAACGCGGTGCCGAACTGTTCGAGCTCGGTCCGGTTGGCGGGGGCAAAGCCGCTGTCCGCAAAAGTATCGGGGCGTTTGAGCGCCGAATCCCAGGCATTGGTGCGCGTCAGCCCCGGGCAGCACAGCGAGCAGCCGATGCCGTGGGGCGCGAGGTTGGCGCGTAGCGATTCGGTAAGGCCGCGCACCGCGAACTTGCTCGCGGTGTAGATCCCCGCCTGCGGGCCGGAGAGGAACGCGGCCATGCTCGCGACATTGACGACATGGCGGCGACCCGAGGCGGCCTTGAGCTTGGGCAGGAAGCTGACGATGCCGTTGACAACGCCGCCGAAATTGACCCCCATGATCCAGTCGTAATCGGCGTAGCTCGCCTCGTCGGTCGGGCCGAACACGCTGACCCCGGCGTTGTTAACCAGCACATGCACCGCGCCGAAATGCGCCTCGACCGCATCGGCGGCGGCGGCAAAGGCAGCGCGGTCGGTCACGTCAAGCTTCACGAACAGCGGCGCTTCGCGGCCCTTGGCGGCGAACCAGTCGGCGGTCTGCGCGCGGTGATCCTCGTTGCGATAGCTGAGCGCGAGGCGCAGCCCTGCATCGCTGAGGGCTTGCGCCACGCCGAGGCCGATGCCCGTCACCCCGCCGGTGATGAAGGCGACTTGTCCTGAAAAGCTCATTCCATCGTACTTTCTGCCAGTTTGCGGCCCGCTGTTTCGGGCATGCCGAACCACGCGACGACCACCGCGAGGGACATCATCGCGAAGGGATACCAGAACCCGGCCATAACATTGCCGGTGGTGGCGACAATCGCCTGAACGATGAACGGCATGAACCCGACAAAGATGCCCACGCCGAAATTGTAAGAGGTGGCGAGCGAGGAATAGCGCGTGCGCGCGGGGAACAGCTCGCACAGCCACGAGCCCATGGGGCCATAAGCGAGCACGCCGGGGATCGCGATCACCAGCATGGCGAACACGATGACCACGAGATTGCGCGCCGGAGGGATGACCGGATCAATCGTATAGCCCGCCGCCTTGAGCGCGGGGGCGAGCGCGGCGGGGTCGGTCGGCTGCCCGGCAATGGTCACCACTGGCACGGTCCCGGCAGGCGCGTCCTGCTTGGCATAAGGCACACCGATGCGGGTGAGGCTATCGAGCAGCTTGCCGCAGGCGCTGGCCTGCCCGCTCTGCGCAAACGGGTTGTACGAACAATCCGGCCCGGTGACGACCACCGGATGCTCCTTGGCCGCCCGCGCCAGCGCCGGATTGGCTTGATCCGCGATCAGATGGAACATCGGGAACAGCACGATCAGGAACATGATATAGCCCGCAAACACCACCGGCTTGCGCCCGAACCGGTCTGACAGCCAGCCCGCAAAGACATTGCCCATTGCAAGGCTGAGCAGCACGCCGATCAGCAGCACGCGCGTCAGCACCGGATCGACATGGACCGAAACCTGCAGGAAATTGAGCAGCTGGATCATGCCGGTATAGCCCGCGATGGCTTGCCCCACCGCGCCGCCGAACGTCACCGCGAGCAGGCGGCGGCGCTGTTTCGGGGTGGCGAACGCTTCGCGCAGCGGGCTCTTGGCGATTTCGCCTGCCTCCTGCATCGCGGCGAAAACCGGGCTTTCGGAGAGCTTGAGCCGCATCCACAATGAAACCGCGAGCAGCACGAGGCTGAGGATGAACGGCACGCGCCAGCCCCAGGCGTTCCACGCGGCGTCGCCCAGCAGGGTGTTGGTCGCCAGAACCACCAGCAGGCTGAGCGAGAACCCGGTCGTCGCGCCGATCTGGATGAAGCCGGTATAGAAGCCGCGCTTTTCGCGGGGCGCGTGTTCGGCGACATAGATCACCGCGCCGCCATATTCACCACCCACGGCCAGCCCTTGCAGCGCGCGCAGCAGCACCAGCAGCACCGGCGCGGCCAGCCCCCATTGCGCATAAGTCCCGAGCAGGCCGATGGCGGTGGTGGCAAAGCCCATCAGCGTGATGGTGACAAGGAACGTGGTCTTGCGCCCGAATCGGTCGCCGAACGTGCCAAACAGCGCCGCGCCCAGCGGCCGCACCGCAAAGCCGACGCCGAATGTGGCGAGCGCGAGCAGGAACCCGGCGGCGGGGCTGCTGCCGGGAAAGAACATCTTGCCGAACAGCGGGGCCAGTGTGCCGTAGATGTAAAAATCGTACCATTCGAACGCCGTACCCGCCGCCGAGGCCGCGATCACCATGCGGATTTCGGCCGTTGTCGGCTCCCCACGCGAATCCATGCATTTCTCCCTGAGCGCCAGCATGCGCTGCGCTGAGGCGATTGCCAATCGTTTCGCGAATTGTTAGCCTAGCTTACAAATTCCGGCAAATCCGGATGGCTTGGGAGTCGGTCATGTCTGATATGGAAACACGCCTCGCCGCGCTCGAACACCGCGTCGGCGAACTTGAGGACATCAACGCCATCCGCCGCCTGCAAATGGCTTATGGCTACTACATCGACTACAACCGGCCCGAGGAAGTGGCCGGCCTGTTTGCCGAGGACGGCGTGGTGGTGTTCCTTTCGGGCGAGTATCGCGGCCATGCGGGCGTCATGCGGCTCTATGGCACCTGGTTCCAGAACCTGTTCACCGGCGGCAAACGTGGGCCGATCAAGGGCTTGCTGCTCGATCACTTCCAGCTGCAAGACGTGATCACGATCGCACCCGACCGGCAGACCGCCAAGGGGCGCTTTCGCGGCCTGCTCGCGGGCGGATGGCACGACGATGTGCTGGGCGACAAGCCCGAGGGCCCGCCGCAGCAGTTCTGGGAAGCGGGGATCTACGAGAACGACTACGTGCGCGAAAACGGCGTGTGGAAGATCAAGCGGCTCGATTATCTGATGCAGTGGCAGGGCGATTACGAGACCGGCTGGGCGCACACCGTCGCGCATCTCCAGCCGGCCGTTGTGTGCTATCCTGAAAACCCGCTCGGCCCGGATGTCATCCTGCCGGATGACAACTATCGCCCGACCTGGCCGCACCGGCAGGAAGTGCCGATGAGCTTTGCCCATCCGGTGCTGGCAGAAGCGTTCCGCGCGGACGGTTTTACGGCGCTGATGGGCCGGTAGTGTCCGATCCGGGATCGAACTGGATGCCGCCAGTCATCCGCGCCAGAATTGCCTGCGCCGCGCTGTGGAACACGGCGCGCTCATTGGGCGTGAAATCGGCGAAGAGTTGGCCGCCGACCTCGGCCATGGCCGGAATGGCCTGCCGGAAAATCGCGGTGCCGGCTGCCGTCAGCCGCACCGGCTTGCGGCGGCGGTTGGATTCGTCCTTGCCCGGTTCGATCAGCCCGCGTGCACGCAGCGCAGCGATAGCCCGGCTGACGTTCATTGGCGGCAAGCCCATGATATCAGACAGTTCGTGCCCGGCGAGTTCGCCCTCGCCGCCAAGCGCGAGGATGATTTTGAGATCGTTGGAGGCCAGCCCCATCGGCTCGGCCACGCCTTCGCGCATCGGGCGCGCGATGAAGGTGGCAAGCTTGAGCAGATCGACGAGCAGCGCGGCGTCTTCGCCCAGATCGAGCTCGGGTCGGGCTGGGGCGGCGGTGTTTGCGGGCATTGGGGCCATAGCGGGCGCTTATCGCGTTGCGGGGCGCAGTCGGCAAGAGGGCGCGCGCGTGAAGGTGTGGTCAGATTGCATCACTGCGCAAGACTGTGGCGGACGGCGCAAAATCGGCATTTCGAGGGCTTGCCATCGAAATTTTTGTATGTATTGCTAACAAACGGTAGAATGCTCCCACTAGAGAGCCAAACAGGAGAGGGGATCCCCCATGGCGAAGACACCCACGCATTTCGTGCGCCTTTTTGCGGCTGGCAGTGCTTGCGCGCTGGCATTCGGACTGGCCGCCCCGGCTTTTGCCGAGCAGGCATCGCAGGCTGATGCTGCGGCCCAGTCCCCGAGCGACACCAAGGAAATCGTGGTCACCGCGCAGTTCCGCAAGGAAAAGCTGCAGGATACCCCGATCTCGATCACGGCCATCAGCGGCGCAACGCTTGAGGCCCGCAGCCAGGCCAATCTCGCCGATGTCGCCAAGCAGGCACCGAGCGTACAGCTCACCGACCTTGGCGGGGCCTTCGGCCCGTCGGTCGCGGCGACCATTCGCGGTGTCGGCCAGGGTGACTTCGATCCGGCGCTGGAGCCGGGCGTCGGCATCTATATCGACGATGTCTACTACGCTTCGCTGATGGGTTCGAACTTCAGTCTGGTCGATCTCGACCGTGTCGAAGTGCTGCGCGGTCCGCAGGGTACGCTCTCCGGTCGAAATTCGGAAGGCGGCTCGATCAAGCTGTTTGCCCGCAAGCCCGGCCCTGAAAATGATGGCAATTTCTCGATTGGCTATGGCAGCTACCGGGCGATTGACGCGCGCGGCGCAACCAACCTGACGTTGGTCGATGATGCGCTGTGGGCGCGGATTTCGGGCGTTGCGCATACCGACGACGGCTATATGCGCCGGGTCGATTATGGCTGCGCCTTCCCGAAAAGCGGTGTGCCGAGCACTTCGGCGGCAAACGGCAATGGCTGCACCGTGGGCCGTCAGGGCGGCAAGACCTATGTCGGCGGACGGCTCGCGCTGCGCTATGCCCCCACGGGGAGCCCGCTCGAGGTCAACTTTGCCGCTGATTATACCAAGGATACCTCGCAAGTCGCCGCGACCCGGTTGATCGCGGTGAATGACGCGCTGGCGAAGGGTTGCGCTTCCTGCGCGGTCGTGGGCGGGGTTGATCCGGTCACGGGCGGCAAGATCTGGCTCAATTCCAGCTTCATCCCGACCGATCCTTATGTGACTTATGCCAATCGGTCGGACACGATCAACGGCCGCACGATCACCGCTCCGGACAAGACCCGCACCGAGACCTGGGGCTTTTCGGGCACCATCGACTACCGTTTGAGCGACTCGCTCGCCATCAAGTCGATCACCGCCTATCGCGGGTTCTCGACCGAATATTCGGAAGACAACGACAGCTCACCCGCGCAGGTTTCGCTGGGCCTCGAAAACTTGAAGCAGCATCAGTTTTCCGAAGAACTCCGCCTGTCGGGTTCAGTCGGCGCAAACAAGATCTTTGAATACACGGTCGGCGGGTACTACTTCAAGCAGAAGACCACCTACCCCACTCACCAGCTGCTGAACTATGCTGGCGGGCTGGAGTTCTACGGTAACGATCCGGTCGATGCCGATTCGAAGGCTGGCTTTGTCAACGGCGTGTTCCACATCATGCCCGGCCTCGATTTCAACGGCGGCGTGCGGTACACGAAGGAATCGAAGACCTATACCTACACCCGTCTGGGTGCTGACGGCGTGACGCCGGCGTTCCTGATCGGCTCGGTCAACGGCCAGTCGGCAACGTATTCGGGCAATCACTGGGATTACCGTGCGAACCTTGACTACAAGGTCACCCCCGATGTGCTGGTGTTCGGCTCGTTCTCGACCGGGTTCAAGGGCGGCGGCACCAACCCCCGGCCGTTCTTTGGCCCCAGCCCGTTCGGTCCGGGCACGTCCTGCGGCACGGCTGCAGCGCCCGAACCGAACTGCCAACTCCGTTCGTTCGGTCCTGAAGAACTCAAGGCCTACGAAATCGGCGTCAAGTCGACGTTCTTCGATCACCGCCTGACGCTCAACGTCTCGGGCTACATCAACAAGCTGTCGAAGCTCCAGGCCACGCTGCTCAGCTGCCCGCAGTATTCCCCGCCGGGTCTGGGCTTCCTCTGCGCCCTGCCGATCAACGCGGGTGATGCCGAGATCAAGGGTTTCGAGGTGGAGACCATCATCCGCCCGGTCGACGGCTTCACCATCGACGGTTCGTACAGCTACCTCGATTTCAAGTACAAGAATGTCGATCCCACCACGGGCATCACGCCAGCGTCGATTGCGCCGGGCCTCCCGATCCACTCGAAGTGGGCCATCGGTGCGCAATACGAAGCGAATATCTCCGGGTTCGGTACGCTGACCCCGCGGATCGACGTGACGCATCAGGACAAGGAATTCACCAACGTCGTCAATAGCGCGACGAACGTCCTGCCGGCCTATACCGTCCTCAATGCCCGCATTTCGTGGGTTTCGCCGAACAAGGACTGGGAAATCGCCGGGGTCGTCACCAATCTGACGGACAAGGCCTACCTCACCAGCACGTTCGACCTCTACAACAGCGCCGGGTTTGAATACGGCACGGTGGGTCGTCCGCGCGAATTCGCGCTTTCGGTCAAGCGCAAGTTCTGAGCGGACCACCTATCGCGAAACGCACATGGGAGGCGGCCTGCAAGGGCCGCCTCTTTTTTGTCGCCTGCTGCCGTTCCGCCAATTGCCAATTTTCTACCAAATGTTAGAGTATGCGGACGAGAACAGAAGGCCGGGAGAACAGGTGATGGAAAGCGCGCTCACGCTGGAGCAGCGGATAGCCCTGCTTGAAGACGAGCGGGCGGTGATCCGCCTGCAGACGGCCTATGGCTATTATGTCGACAAGGCGCAGTGGGACGAGGCGGCGGACTTGTTTGCGGCGGATTCCACGCTCGAAATCGCGGGGCGCGGGCTTTACCGGGGGCAGGAGCGGATCCGCGCCTATCTCAAATGCCTGCCTTCGCTGATGGAAGGCACGGTGTTCAACCACATGCAATTGCAGCCGCTGATCACGCTCGACGGTGATCGGGCTTCGGGCCGCTGGCGCGCGATCATGGAAGTGGCGATCCGCGACAAAGTCGATCTGGTTGGCGAGGCGACGTATGAGAACCGCTATGTGCGCGATCAGGGCGTGTGGAAAATCGCCCAATTGCACTGCTTCGTGACGTATTACGCGGACTGGAAGGCGGGGCTTGCTGCGGGCGGGGTGCCGATGGGCACCGAACTGCCCGAGTTCCCGCCCGATGCGCCGCAGACCGTGGACTACACTTCGTTCCCGGGCGTTTACATTCCGCCCTATCATTACCCCAATCCAGTCACAGGAAAGGCATGGCAGCCATGACGGACAACGCCGTTCTCGATCGTGCCGCTTATGACCGCTACCTCGCCGCGTTCAATGCGCGCGATTATGACGGGGTGGCGGATTTCTATGTCGATCCTCCGAAAATGGAGTTCTTCGGCATCGTCATAACTTCGCGGCAGGAGCTCAAGGAGTTCTACGCTTGGCTGCACGACAACATCGACGAAAATGTGCGCGTGCTGAACTTTGCGGCGAGCGAAACCTGCACCGCTATCGACGCGATTGTGCGGATCGCTGCAAAGAAGGATCTGACGCGCGAGGCGCTTGATGCCAAGGGCGCGACCGGGTTCTTCCCGATTGCTGCAGGCGACGTGCAGGAAATCCGCCAGTTCATCTTTTACATCACGCGCGGCGGCAGGATCGAGAAAGTCGAATGCGCGCTTCCCCCCATGGCTTTGGAGACTCTGTGATGCCGATGCTTCCCGAAGGCGTTCACATCGCCCATCCCGACAAGCTCTATATCGGCGGGCAGTGGGTGCCTGCGCATAGCGGGCGCATGATCCCGCTGATTTCGCCCGATACCGAACAGGTCGTGTCGGCGGTGGCCGAGGCGGACGAGGCGGATATGGACGCGGCGGTCGCGGCGGCGCGTGCGGCGTTCGATCATGGCCCATGGCCCACCACACCGCCAGCGGAGCGCATTGCTGCATTCCGCCGCATGGTCGCGCATTTGCAGGGGCGGGTGGACGAGCTCGCCCGCGCCTGGACCGCGCAGATGGGCGGCCTCGCGAGCTTTGCCGGGCCGATGCACGCGGGCTCGGTCGCGGTGCTGGAGGAGATCGCGGGCTATGCGGAAGGCTTTGCGTTCGTGCAGCAGCGGCCCACGCGCGCGGCGGCAGCGGCGCTGATCGCTTATGAGCCGGTCGGCGTGGTGGCGGCGATTGCGCCGTGGAACGGGCCGTTCGGGATCATGGCCAACAAAGTTGCCTACGCGGTGCTTTCGGGCTGTCCGGTGATCATGAAGCCGTCGCCAGAGACGCCGCTG
>CAIKKO010000266.1 GCA_903828025.1 uncultured Sphingomonadales bacterium | reverse complement strand
ATCGCGCCCATCGCGGCCTTGCCTGCCTTGCCCCACAGCGTGGGCGACTGACGCGGGGCCGCGCGCTGCGCGTCTGCCCCTTGCGCCTCGACCTGCTGCGCGGCGGCGGCGGCATCGGCCGACTTCTGCGCCAGCACTTCGGCGGCGGATTCGCGGTTGACCGCCGTATCGTATTTGCCCGCGAACGGGCTGGTTGCCTGCACGGCGGCCTGCTCCGCCGGGATCAGCGGCCCCAGCCGCGAGCGCGGCGGCGCGACCAGCGTGCGCTGGACAATCCCCGGCGCGCCATCGGCATCGAGCGTGGAGACCAGCGCCTCACCCACCTTGAGTTCGGTGATCGCCTTTTCGACATCGAGATCGGGATTGATGCGGAAGGTATCGGCCGCCGCCTTGATCGCCTTCTGGTCGCGCGGGGTGAAGGCGCGCAATGCGTGCTGCACGCGGTTGCCGAGCTGGCCCGCGATCTTTTCGGGAATGTCGATCGGGTTCTGCGAGACGAAATAGACGCCCACGCCCTTCGAACGGATCAGCCGCACGACTTGCTCGACTTTGTCGAACAGCGCCTGCGGAGCATCGTCGAACAGCAAGTGCGCCTCGTCGAAGAAGAACACCAGCTTGGGCTTTTCCGGGTCGCCCACTTCGGGCAGCGCTTCAAACAGCTCGCTCAGCAGCCAGAGCAGGAAGGTGGCGTAAAGCTTGGGGCTCTGCATCAGCTTGGCGGCGCACAGCACATTGACCACGCCCCGGCCCTGCTCGTCGGTGCGGATGAAATCGTTGATCTCGAACGCAGGTTCGCCAAAGAACTTGTCCGCGCCCTGGCTTTCGAAGGCGAGCAGCTGGCGCTGGATCGTGCCGACACTGGCCTTGGAGACATTGCCGTATTTGCCGGCCAGCTCGCTGGCGTGTTCGGCGCAGGCCATCAAAGTCGCCTGCAAGTCCGCCATATCAATCAGCAGCAGGCCGTTGTCGTCGGCATAGCGGAACGCGATGTTGAGCACGCCTTCCTGCGTTTCATTCAGCCCCATCAACCGCGCCAGCAGCAGCGGGCCCATTTCGGAGATCGTGGTGCGGATCGGGTGGCCGCCCTCGCCATACAGGTCCCAGAACACCACCGGGTTATCGGCATAGACGAACGGGTTCACGCCCACGTCCTTGGCGCGCGCTTCCACCACATCGGCGTGCTTGAAGGTCGGGCTGCCGGGCATGGCGATGCCCGCGAGATCGCCTTTCACGTCGGCAAGGAACACCGGCACGCCGTGCGCGGAAAACTGTTCGGCCATGCCCTGAAGGGTAACGGTCTTGCCGGTGCCGGTCGCCCCGGCCACCAATCCGTGGCGATTGGCCCGATCGAGCCGCAGCACTTGACGTTCCTTGTTTTCACCGAGGCCAATGTAGATTTCGTCCATGTGCAGTCTTTCTTGGTGGGCTTTTGGCGTGGTGCGCGTTTGGCGGGATTTTGCAGATGTATTCCCCCGGAATGAAACCGGAGGGAAGCGGTTTTTGCTCCGCATTTTGCATATGCACCGGGCTGCGGCTAAAGGCCGCGTGCACGCATGACTCTGGACCCTTTCATCCTGCTTGATGACGCCCGCGAACAGGGCGCCGGCCTTGCGCGGCTCTACACCGCGCCGCAGGAGATTGTCGTCGCGCGCCGGGCGGACGAGGTCGAGCAGGCACTCGCCCGGATCGGCGCGGCACCGGGGCACTGGGCGGGCATGATTGCCTATGAGGCCGGGCTCGCGCTTGAACCCCGGCTGGCACCGCGCTTGCCCGCGCGCACCGGGGCGGCGGGGCCGCTCGTGTGGTTCGCGCGCTTTGCCGAGATGCGCGCAATGACCGGCGCGGAAGCCGAGCACTGGATCGAAGGCGCGATCAGCGGCGATGGCCGCCTCGGTCCGCTTGATCCGCACGTTTCGGTCGGCGGCTATGCGCAAGGCTTCGATCGGCTGAAAGCCGCGATTGCGGCGGGCGATATCTATCAAGCAAACTTCACGTTTCAGGTCGGCGGCTCGTGGGATGGCGATCCGTTGGCGATCTACCGCGATATCCGCCGGGACGCGCGCGCGGGCTATGGCGCGGTGGTGTGGGACGGGGCGCACTGGCACCTCTCGGTCTCGCCCGAGCTGTTCTTCGCGCTCACAGGGGCCCGCGCCGAAGTGCGCCCGATGAAGGGCACCGCGCCGCGCGGCCGGACCCCGGCCGAAGACGCGCGCTTCAAGGCGCAGCTTGCCGCGAGTGTGAAAGACCTCGCCGAAAATCTGATGATCGTGGACTTGATGCGCAACGATCTGGCGCGCGTGGCCGAGCCGGGCAGCGTGCGCGTGACACAGCCCTTCGCAGTCGAGACCTATCCCACCGTCCACCAGATGGTGACGACGGTGCATTGCGCGCTGCAGCCCGGCGAGGATGCGCGCAGCCTGATCCGCGCGATCTTCCCATGCGGCTCGATCACCGGCGCACCCAAGATCCGCGCGATGGAACTGATCGACGAGATCGAGCGCGATGCGCGCGGGCTCTATTGCGGGGCCATCGGGCGGATTGATGTGCCATCTGACCAAGGCTCTGGCGAGGCTGCCTTCAATGTGGCAATCCGGACGCTGCGGCTTGCGCCCGATTATCCGGGGGCGGAGCGCGGGCGGGCCACCATGGGCGCGGGATCGGCAGTTGTGGCCGATTCCGAAATGATGGACGAATGGCGCGAATGCCTCGTGAAAGGAAGTTTCTTGCGTCTGGGGGCCAGTAGCGCCGATCTGATCGAGACCATGGCCTTCGATCCGGCCCACGGCATCGCGCTGCTCGAACTGCATCTCGAACGCATGAAGGCGAGCGCGGAGGAGCTGGGCTTTGCGTTTGATCGCCATGCCTTGCGCAATGCCATCCATGTGCTGTGCTTCGATCTCGACGTGCCCTCGCGCGTGCGGCTGGTCGCCTCGCGCAGCGGAGCCCATGCGCTCGATGCCGCGCCGCTGCCCGATCCTTTGCCCGCCCCCGCGATCTGCGCGGTGCTGCCGCTGCCCGTGGCGGAGGGGGATTGGCGGCTGCGCCACAAGACCAGCGACCGGCATTTTTATGAAGACGCGCTGCGCGCCGCGCGCGGGGCTGTCGTGAACGGGGCAGGGGCGCACGAGGCGCTGTTCATCCGCGACGATGGCCTGCTCACCGAGGGCAGCTTCACCAACCTGTTCGTGGCGCGCGGCGATGCGCTGATCACCCCGCCCGCCGCGCTCGGCCTGCTGCCCGGCGTGCTGCGCCGCAGCCTGCTCGATTCGGGGGAAGCGATCGAAGCGCCAGTGACCATGGCCGATCTTGAGGCGGGGTTCTTTATCGGCAATGCCCTGCGCGGCCTGATGCCCGCCCGGCTGCTCGGCGCATGAAGGGGCGCGCTGCCCAAGCCCTCGCGCGCATTTCGGCCTCGCGCACCACGGCGATGACCGACCGCGCCATCGCGCTGCGCGCCGAGGGCCGCGATATCATCTCGCTCTCGGTGGGGGAGCCCGATTTCCCCACCCCGCCGCACGTGATCGCCGCTGCCAAGGCCGCGCTCGATGCGGGCGACACGCGCTACACCGCCGTCACCGGCACCGCCGCCTTGCGCGAAGCCGCTGCGCTGCATTTCGCGCGCGATCTCGGTATCACGGTGCCGCCCGCGCAGGTAATCGTCAGCGCGGGGGGCAAGCAGGCGATCTTCCTGGCCATGGCCGCTACGCTCGATTCCGGCGACGAGGTGCTGATCCCCGCGCCGTGGTGGGTGAGTTACCCCGAAATCGTGCGCTACACTGGCGCGGAGCCGGTCGCGCTGCCGACCACCCCCGCCACCGGCTACCGCATCAGCGCGGAGCAGCTGGCGGCCGCGATCACACCGCGCACGCGCTGGTTGCTGCTCAACAGCCCCGGCAACCCCACGGGCGCGACTTATTCCGCCGAAGCGCTCGCCGCGCTGGGCGCGGTGCTGCGCCGCCATCCCGATGTCATGGTGCTGAGCGACGATATCTACGCGCCGCTGCGCTATGGCGCGGGCGCGCATGCCACATTGGCGGTGGTCTGCCCCGATCTGGCGGAGCGGGTGCTGACCGTCTCGGGCGTGTCGAAAAGCCACGCGATGACCGGCTTTCGCATCGGCGTTTCCACTGGCCCGGCGTGGTTGATCTCGGCCATGGGCACTTTGCAATCGCACGCCTCAGGCAATCCTTGTTCGATCAGCCAGGCGGCGGCGGTCGCGGCTTTCACCGGGCCGCAGGACTTTCTGGCCGATTGGCGCGAGCGGTTTCGCGTGCGCCGCGATCTGGCGGTCGCCGCGCTCAACGCCGTGCCCGGGCTCAGCACGCCGGTGCCCGATGGCGCGTTCTACTGCCTTGTCGATGCCGGGCCGCTGATGGCGCGCTTTGGCAGCGATGAGGCGCTTGCCCTGCACTTGCTCGATCACGGGGTTGCGGTTGTTGCCGCCTCTGCGTTCGGCGGGCAGGATGGGTTCCGGATCAGTTTTGCGGCGGATGATGCTCGGCTCGCAGAAGCCCTCTCGCGCATCGCAAAGGCGCTGACATGAGTATTCTGGTATGACCCCGCTGACCGTCCTGTTCGAAGATGCCGAGGCGCTGGTCATCGACAAACCCGCAGGTCTCCCCATCGACCGCCCCCGCGCGGGCGGCGTCTCGCTCGACGATCACCTCGATGCCATGCGCTTCGGGTTCCAGCGCACCCCGGCGGCGGTTCACCGGCTCGATCAGGATACCTCGGGCTGCCTGCTGCTCGCCCGCAACGCCAAGGCGCACAAGCGCTACGCCGCCGCGTTCGAAGCGCGGCTGGTCGGCAAAGTCTATCTCGGCATTGTCGCGGGGGAGGTGGCGGAAGACAGCGGCACCATCGCGCTCAACCTGTCGAAGATCAGCAGCGCCGAACGGGGCTGGCGGATGATCCCGGCGCGCGCGGGCAAGCCTGCCATCACGCATTGGCGCGTTGTGGACCGGCGCGAGGGGCCGGAGGGTGTTTTGGGCGGCAAGCCGATCACCCTCGTCGAGTTCCGGCCCGAAACCGGCCGCACCCACCAGATCCGCGTGCATGCGCTGGCCGGGCTCGGCGCGGCGCTGGTCGGTGATCCGGTCTATGGCACGGGCGAGGGCGCGCGGCGCACCATGCTCCACGCCGCCGCGCTCACCGTGCCGCGCGAGGGCAAGCCGCCGATTATCGCCAGCGCGCCGCTGCCGGCCGATTTTCTGGCGCTTGGGTTTGCCGACCCTGCACCGACTGACCCTGCACCGACTGACCCTGCGCCGACTGGCCCTGTACCGACCGGGGCAGCACCGACCGAGGAACCGGACTCGTGTCCACCGACGCGCTGATCGCCCGCGCGCTTGCCTCCATCGAGGAGAGCTTCATCGCTTCGGCGGGCCCCGGCGGGCAGAATGTCAACAAAGTGGCGACCGCCGTCCAGATCCGGCTCGACGTGTTTGCGCTGCGCCTCTCGCCCGACGTGTTTCACCGGCTGAAGGAACTTGCGGGCAGCAAGATGACCGCGCGCGGCGAGATCGTGATGACCGCGCGCAGCTACCGCACGCAGGAACAAAACCGTGAGGACGCGCGGGGCCGCCTCGCCGCCTTGCTGCGCGAGGCGGCGACCTTGCCTGCCCGCCGCGCCAAGACCCGGCTCAACCGGGTGGGCAAGGCCGAGCGGCTCGACGGCAAGAAGAAGCGCGGCGCGATCAAGGCGGGGCGCGGCAAAGTGCAGTTCGATTAAGGTTTGGGCCTGGTTGCGGGTTTGGCCGCAGGTTTTGCCGGAGCTTTTCCAGCTGGCGCAACCACCGCGGGTACGGTCGCCAGATCAGCTGGCACCGTGGCATCCACGAGCGGCGGAGCGGGCCGCTTTTCGAGCATCGCCGCCGCCTCGTCCAGCGCGCGGGCTTCACCCACCGTCACCCCGCCGGGGCCGGGATCGGTATCCTTCTGGCAGCCGGACAGCAGCAGGACTGCGAACGGGAGCAGCAGCACGCCAGCGGCCTGCCATCTGCTCCCCGCATGCAGGATCATTGCGTCTTGGAGGTCTGCGCGTCGGCAGCGGCGGCCTTGGCGGCTTCGGCAACCGACAACGCGTCTTCCGCGGTGCTCTTGGAGGCGTCCTCGGCGCTTTTTGCAGCCTGCGAAGCATCGGCAGCGGGGGCCGGGGCAGGCGCGGCTGCCGAAGGTTCGGCCGAGGGCAGCTCGTCTGCGGGCATCTCGACATTGTCGGCGGTTGCGCTCTGCGAGGCGTCGTCAGTCTTGCCGCAGGCGCTGAGTGCAAACACGGCAGCGCAGGCCAGAACGGTGGACAAGACTTTGATTTGGTTGATTTTCTTCATGGTGTCCCTCGTCGTATTAGCGTGGTCGGCCCTTGCGGCAAACCGCCGCTGCGGCGCGCGTTCTAATCCGCCCGTCCGGGCAAGGCAAACGCCAAACTGACCTCGACGAGGCATCCGTACTAAGATATAAGGACATCCTTATATTACTTGATTGATATAAAGTTTGCTTTATATAGGCTTTATGTCCGTCCTCGAATCCTTCCGCGCGCTGGCCGATCCGACCCGTCTCAGGATCATGCGCTTGCTCGCCAGCATGGAGCTTGCCGTGGGCGAACTTGCCCAGGTTCTGGGGCAGAGCCAACCCCGCGTCTCGCGCCATATCAAGATCTTGTGCGATGCCGGGCTGGCCGAACGCCGCCGCGAGGGTGGCTGGGTGTTCCTGCGCACGGCCATCCGCGAAGTCGGCGGTGCGGATGACCTCGGCACGGCGCTCGCGCGGGTGCTGATCGCTGCCGAAGCGGCGGATGGCGAATTCGGCAGCCAGTGCGAGGAAGACCGCCTGCATCTCGTGGCGATCCGCGCTGCGCGCGAAGCCAGCGCGGCAGACTATTTCGCGCGCCACGCCGCCGAATGGGACGAGCTGCGCAGCCTGCACATCGCCGATGGCCCGGTCGAGGCGGCGCTGGCCGAACTGCTCTCGGGCTCGGTCGGCCGCCTGCTCGATGTCGGCACCGGCACCGGGCGCATTGCCGAACTGTTCGCGCAGACCGCCAGCCACATCACCGCGCTCGACAAGAGCCCGGAAATGCTGCGCCTCGCGCGGACCCGGCTGCAGCATCTGCCAGCCGGGTATGTCAGCCTGGTGCAGGGCGATTTCGCGCAGCTTCCGTTTGCCGACGCCAGCTTCGACACCGTGCTGTTCCATCAGGTGCTGCACTATGCGTTCGCGCCGCAGGCGGTGCTCGCCGAAGCCGCGCGAGTGACGGCGCCGGGCGGGCGGCTGGTCATCGTCGATTTCGCCGCGCACGACCGCGAGGAGCTGCGCACCGCGCATGCCCATGCCCGCCTCGGTTTCTCCGATGCCCAGATCAGCGCGCTGTTGGCGGGTGCCGGGTTTGAACCGGCAGAGGACCGGGCGCTGGCGGGACATGAACTCATCGTCAAGATCTGGACCGGCGTGCGTCTTGCCGGGCGCAGCACTCTCTCCGAATTTCCCAGACTGGTATCGCTATGACCACATCGTATGATCAGCTCCGCGAAGCCCGCACCGCGCTCGATACCCCGCTGTTCGCGGGTCTTCCGGGCGATATCCGCGTGTCGTTCGAGTTCTTCCCGCCGCGCACCGATCCGCTGATGGAGCAGCTGTGGGAGGTGGTGACCACGCT
>CAIKKO010000265.1 GCA_903828025.1 uncultured Sphingomonadales bacterium | reverse complement strand
TGATTGGCGCCAATGCGCTGGGCCGGGAAATCGACCGCCTGCCTTCGGGCTGGTGGAACCCTTCCCAATGGCGCCACCTACGCGAAAGCCTGGACTGGCGCGCGATTGCCAAGCGGCTGTTCATCCTGTGCTGGCCGCTGGTCGCCACGCTGGTGACGATGCTGCTGTGGAAATACTTCTCGCCCGAACCGGTGCGCAGCATGAACCGCTGGCGGTGGGACCAGAAGGCCTGGTATTTCGTGCTGACCTTGCGCGATCAGTCGCTGCTGCTCGATGCGGCGACCACGCTGTCGTGCTTTGCGCTGATCCTGTTTGGCTGGGTGCTGGGCGCGCGCTGGAAGTGGCAGCTGGGCCTGCCCGGCCTGCTGGTGTTCCTGCTGTTCATCGCGATCCCGAGCGATATCAACGGCAGCGCCTTTGTCGATGTGCGGCTGCTGCCGGTGGCGTGCATGCTGGCACTCGCCTTGCAGGACTGGAGCCAGGTGCCGCTCGAACGCGCCCGCGCGATTGCCTTTGCCGGCATGCTGCTGCTCGGCACGCGGCTGGTGGTGACCGCCGCCAGCTTTGCCGATTATGCCGACGATTACCGCAAGCAGCTTTCCGCGCTCCACCATGTCGAGCCGGGCAGCCGGGTGCTGGCCTTCGTGGAGCATTCCTGTGTCGAGGAATCGTGGCGCAACACCCGGCGCGATCACCTTGCCAGCCTCGCCAGCCTCTATCGGCAGGCCTGGGTGAACGACAACTGGGCGGTGCCGGGGCTGCACATGGTGATCCCGCGCTTCCGTCCGGGGCGCAATTTCACCGCCGATCCGTCTGAATTCGTCTGGTCGCAGGCGTGCCGCGGCGGGCGCATGCGCAGTGTCGATACCGCGCTCAAGTACGCGCCGATCGAGCGGGTGGATTATGTCTGGCTGATCGACACCGGCCTTCCGCGCCATCCCGATTCCCGCCTCCAGCTGGTCTGGCAGGAAGGCCGCAGCCTGCTTTTTGCGGTACGGCCCTTGGGTTTTCCGACGTGGCAGCCTAGGGACTTCTGACCGGATCACGCTCAGGGCGCGCCACCCTTGCAATTGGGGGCCGCCCGCGTGACGATAGGGCTTAGCGCGCGCAGGGGGATGTCATGACCGACGAAAGCAATGTTCGCTTCACCGAGCGCGAGGCGCTGTTTTACCACAACACGATCCGCCCCGGCAAAATCGAGATCATCGCCAGCAAGCCGATGGCGACGCAGCGCGATCTCAGCCTTGCCTATTCGCCCGGCGTGGCTGTTCCGGTGCGCGTCATCGCGGAAAACCCCGCCGCTGCCTATGATTACACCGCCAAGGGCAACCTCGTCGCGGTGATCTCGAACGGCACCGCCATCCTCGGCCTTGGCAATCTCGGCGCGCTGGCCTCCAAGCCGGTGATGGAAGGCAAGGCGGTGCTGTTCAAGCGCTTCGCCGACGTCGATTCGATCGACATCGAGCTCGATACCGAAGACCCGCAGGCGTTCATTGATGCGGTCGCGCTGATGGAGCCGAGCTTTGGCGGCATCAACCTTGAGGATATCAAGGCGCCCGAATGCTTCATCATCGAGGCGGCGCTGCGCGACAAGCTCAAGATCCCGGTGATGCACGATGACCAGCACGGCACCGCGATCATCTCGGCCGCCGGGCTGCTCAACGCCTGCTTCCTCACCGGCCGCGATCTCTCCAGCGTCAAAGTCGTGGTCAACGGCGCGGGCGCGGCGGCCATCGCCTGCACCGCGCTGATCAAGGCGATGGGCGTGCAACACGACAATGTGATCATGTGCGACCGCAAAGGCCCGATCTATCGCGGGCGCGAAGGCGGCATGGACCAGTGGAAAAGCGCGCATGCGGTCGATACCGCCGCGCGCAGCCTCGAAGAAGCGCTCGACGGCGCGGACATTTTCCTCGGCCTTTCGGCCAAGGGGGCGCTCAAGCCCGAATGGGTGATGAAGATGGCGCCGCAGCCGATCATCTTCGCGATGGCCAACCCCGATCCGGAAATCACCCCGCCCGAAGCCAAGGCGGCGCGGCCCGATTGCATCGTCGCCACGGGCCGTTCGGACTATCCGAATCAGGTCAACAACGTGCTGGGCTTCCCGTTCATCTTCCGCGGCGCGCTCGATGTGCGCGCCACCGCGATCAACGACGAAATGAAGATCGCCGCCGCGCGCGCGATTGCCGAGCTGGCGCGCCAGCAGGTGCCCGAGGAAGTGGCCGCCGCTTATGGCCAGAACCACCAGTTCGGGCTGGATTACATCATCCCCGCGCCGTTCGATCCGCGCCTGATGGAAGTGGTTTCGTCCGCCGTTGCCAAAGCGGCGATGGATTCGG
>CAIKKO010000264.1 GCA_903828025.1 uncultured Sphingomonadales bacterium | reverse complement strand
TTCACGCAGTCGAACTTCGGCGTGGTGACCAAGATGGGCATGTGGCTGATGCCCGCGCCGCCGGTCTACAAGCCCTTCGTGATCCGTCACAAGAAAATGGAGGACGTCGCCCGCATCGTCGAGGCCATGCGCCCGATGCGCATCGCCAATATCGTGCCGAACGTCGTGCTGATGATGGGCGCGGCCTACCAGCTCGCCATGTTCAAGCGGCGCGGCGAAATCTGGGACGGCGCGGGCCCCATCACCGACGAAGCCGTCGCCAAGGCCGCGCACGACAACAATCTTGGCATGTGGAACACCTATATCGCGCTCTACGGCACCGAGGGCATGATCGCGGAGAACGAGAAGATCATCCGCGCCGCTTTCGCTGCCATCGACGGCGAAGTGCTGACGCAGGAGGACGTCGGCGACAACCCGTGGTTCCACCACCATGCCACGCTGATGCAGGGCGGGCTCAATCTGGATGAGATCGGCCTTGCGCGCTGGCGCGGGGCGGGCGGCGGACTCGCGTGGTTTGCACCGGTTGCTCCGGCCAAAGGCAGCGAGACGCAGGGGCAGGTCGAACTTGCCAAGCAGATCCTCGGCAAGCAAGGCTTCGATTATACCTCTGCCTTCGCCATCGGCAGCCGCGAACTGCACCACATTATCGCGCTGCTTTACGACAAATCGGACCCGGCCGAGGAAAAGCGCGCCGATGATTGCTACCGCGAACTCGTCACCGGCTTCGGCGAACGGGGCTGGGCGAGCTACCGCACCGGTGTCCACGCGATGGACCTCGTTGCCGAGCAATACGGCAAGGTAAACCGCGCCTTCAACGCCAAGCTCAAGCAGGCGCTGGACCCCAACCACATTCTCGCGCCGGGCAAATCGGGAATCGCATGATGATCAGGAAATCCATTCTGGCGCTTGCTGCCGCCTTGCTTTCGACCACCGCACAAGCGCAGGAGAAGCCGCTCACGGTCGAAACGTTGCGGACCAGCGAGGGCTCGCTCTTTGCCAATATCGCGCTGATCAAGGGCGAGAAGGACGCGGTGCTGGTCGATGCGCCGTTCACCCGCGCGGATGCCCACCGGGTCGTCGCGATGGTGCTCGACAGCGGCAAGCATCTGACCACGATCTTTATCACCCATGATCATCCCGATCATTTCTTTGCGATGGAAGTGCTGCAGGATGCGTTCCCCGACGCGAAGATCGTCGCGCATCCGGTGGTCACAGCCGATATCTGGCGCTCGCTGCCTTTCAAGGTGAAGCGCTGGTATCCGGTGCTCGGTGTTAACGCGCCGCGCCATCCCACTGCGCCCGCCGCGCTGGACAGCGATACGATCATGCTGGAAGGCAAGGAGCTCAAGGTGCTTGGCCCCGTGCAGGGCGATCATGTCCACGCCACCGCGCTCTGGGCCCCTTCGATCAAGGCGCTGTTTCCGGGCGATCTGGTCTACAACCAGATGTACTTGTGGATGGGCGAGCATGACGCCGCCGCCATCGCCGCCTGGGGCAAGGCCAACGATAGCTTCATCGCGCTGAAGCCGGAAATCGTCGTCGCGGGCCACTCGAAGCCTGGCCTCGCTAACGACGCATCGGGTCTCGAATTTACGCGGCGCTATATCGCGGAATGGCCCAAGCTGGTCGCCGCTTCGAAAGACAGCGCCGATCTGCGCGCCCGGGTCGTCAAGGCCTTCCCGGAAGCTGTCGATGTGCTGGGCGATTTCCTGCTCGGCAATTCGTCCAAAGTCGCCAAAGGGGAGCAAGCCGCATGGCAGGAATGACATTCGAGGATAAAGCGGTCCTCGTCACCGGCGGGGCCACCGGCATTGGCCGCGCGGCGTGCGTGGCGTTTGCCGGCGCGGGAGCCAAGGTCATCATCGGCGATATTGACGCGCGCGCCGAAGAAACCGTCGCGATCATCAAGCAGGCGGGCGGCGAGGCGTCGTTTCTGCACGCCAACGTCACCGATCCGGCCGCGATGGACGCGCTGGTGGCGGCCTGCATCACGCGCTATGGCCGCATGGACGCGGCCTTCAACAACGCCGGAGTCCTGCCCCCGCAGCGCCCGATCCACGAAGTGCTGCCTGAGGAAATGAACCTTGCGATTGATGTCGATTTCAAGGGCGTGTTCTTCGCGATGCAGTCCGAAATTCGCCATTTTCTGAAAGTTGGCGGCGGCGCCATCGTCAACACCGCCTCGGTCGGCGCGCTGATTGCGGACCCGAACATGAGCGTTTATTGCGCGATGAAGCACGCGGTTTCGGGCCTTACCAAGGCGGCAGCGGTGGAATATGCGCAGAAGAACATCCGCGTGAACGCCATTGCCCCCGGCTTTGTCGTCACGCCGATGACCCAGCACTGGGCAGACAGCGCCGAGTTCCGCGCTGCCTTCTTTGCTGGCAACATCAGCGGCCGCGCCGCGCAGCCAGAGGAGATCGCGGGCACCGTGCTCCACCTCTGCTCCGATGCGGCAAGCTTCATCAACGGGGCAACCATCGCCATCGACGGCGGCCAGACGGCACACTGAGGAGCATCCCCCATGCGCGCCGCTGTCATGCAAGGCCTGCACAAACCGCTCGCCATCGAGACTGTGCCCGATCCGGTGCCGGGGGAGGGCGATGTGGTGGTGCAGGTCGGCCGCTGCGGCATTTGCGGGTCTGACCTGCACATGACCGAGGACCCGGCCTATGGGCAGGGTGCGGGCTCCATCCTCGGGCATGAGTTCGCGGGCGAAGTCGTGGCGCTGGGCAAAGGCGTGGAGGGACTGGCCAAAGGCGATCTCGTTGCGGTCAGCCCGCTGAAGAGTTGCGGCCTGTGCCCGGCCTGCCGTGATGGCCATGTCTCGTGGTGCGAGGCGTTCGGGCTGCAGGGCGGGGGCTATGCCGAATATGCTCTGACCCGGCCCAACCAGTGCGTGAAGCTGCCCCAATCGGCCAGTCTCGCGGATGGCGCAATTATCGAGCCGCTGGCGGTTGCGCTCCATGGGATCGCGATGAGCGGCATGCGCATCGGTGACAAAGTGCTGGTGCTGGGCGCGGGGCCGATCGGGCTGGCGACCGCGTTCTGGGCGCGCCGCATGGGGGCTGGCCGGGTCGCCGTGCAGGATGTCGCAGAGTGGCAGCGCGAGCGGGCGATGCAGATGGGCGCGCATGATTTCATCGTTGATCGCACCGATCCCATCGGCGCGGCCGAGCGCGCGCTGGGCGGGAAGGCGGACGTGGTATTCGAATGCGTCGGCGTGCCGGGCCTGATTGCGCAGGCCGTCGAGCAAGTGCGCGCGCGCGGTGCGATCGTGCTGCTGGGCCTGTGCACCAAGCCCGATACCTTCAACAGCTTCGCCATGCTGTCCAAGGAAGTGCGGCTGATCACCTCCGCCTTTTTCACCCGCCACGAATATGAAGCGGCGCTCGATGCGCTGGACAGGGGTGCTGCCGAGCCGCGCCTGCTGGTCACGGGCACGATTTCGCTCGCCGCAACGCCCGATGTGTTTGAGCTGCTCCGCCAGCGGACAGAGCAATGCAAAGTGCTGATCGCCCCGGCTTTATCTTGAACAGGACCATCCCATGAACGCCATCGAACAGGCCGTCTTCGACTGCATGAAGCCCACAGAGGCGCTGTACAGCAAGACCACCGATCCGCTGCACAAGGCGATCCTGCTCAACTTCTGGCGGCACGTGCACCTCGAAGGCGCGGGCCTCTATGACGACATCATTGCCAGTGACATGATGGTCGATCACCCGGTTTACCGCGTGACCTGGGGTGCTAACCCTGCGGTGATCGAGGGCAAGGACGGGGTGAAGGGCTTCTACAACAGCGTCGGGCAGGCGGTGCTGTGGCATTCCGACGACCGGCTTGCAGTGGGCGATTTCGGCATCTGCGACGAGATTACCTTCCACCAGCTGGCCAAGGGCAGCGACTTGCAGGCGATGGGCTACGACGCACCCAAGGCCGACGCGCTCTACCACGTTTCGAGCCGGCAGGCCTTGTGTGGCCCTATGACGAGACCGCGCGGCTTGCGGGCGAGCATCTCTATGAAGACCCG
>CAIKKO010000263.1 GCA_903828025.1 uncultured Sphingomonadales bacterium | reverse complement strand
TCCGCGATCTCGAAGTTCCACTTCGACATCTGTTTTTCGTTTTCGAGGAAAACTTCGCCGTAGCTGACGCCGGCCGTGTTGAACTTGAGTTCGTAGACATTGTCGACGCCCTGGATGTACATCGCGAGACGTTCCAGACCGTAAGTAAGCTCGCCCGCCACTGGCTTGCAATCGAACCCGCCCATCTGCTGAAAATAAGTGAACTGCGAGACTTCCATCCCATCACACCACACTTCCCAGCCCAGCCCCCAGGCGCCGAGTGTGGGCGATTCCCAGTCGTCTTCGACAAAGCGAATATCATGGAGCAGCGGATCGATGCCGATGGCGAACAGGCTGCCGAGATAGAGCGCCTGAAAGTCCGCCGGGCTCGGCTTCATGATGACCTGATACTGGTAGTAGTGCTGCAGCCGGTTCGGGTTCTCGCCGTAGCGGCCGTCGGTAGGGCGGCGGCTCGGCTGGACATAGGCCGCATTCCAGCTTTGCGGACCGAGCGCGCGCAAGGTGGTGGCGGGGTGGAAGGTGCCCGCGCCCATGCGCATGTCATACGGCTGGAGGATCAGGCAGCCGCGCGCGCTCCAATAGGCATGGAGGCGCAGGATCATGTCCTGCACGCTCAATGGCGCAAGATGGGGCGGCTGCGAAACGGGATCGCTGATTGTGCTGTCGGCCATGGCCCCGGCGCTTTGGCGGATTGAAGCCTGCAAATCAACAGGCGGCAAATCAACCGCAGGCCTGCAGGTCCGCTTGCCTCGGCCGCAGGGTTCGTCCATCCCGGATGCATGGTGATCAAACCCGCCCCCATGTCCCGGCTGTTCGTGTCCCGGCTGTTCGTGCCCCGGCTGTTTGTGGTGCTGCTCGCCGCCTGCCTCGCCGCGTGCGGCGCGGCCAAGGCCCCGCCCGCGCCCCCGGCCAAAGTCGCGCTTTGGGCCATTGCGGATTCGACCGGGGTGCATGGCTGGCTGCTCGGCACCGTGCATGCGCTGCCGAAGGGGACCGTGTGGCGGCGGCCCGCCATTGATGCGGCGCTCGCGCAGGCGGACCGGCTGGTGCTCGAAATCGGCGAGCCGCTGAACCCGCAGATTGCCGGCGAGGCGCTCGGCCGGTTGGCGTTCACGCCGGGCCTGCCGCCGCCCAGCGCGCGCGTCGGCTCACACTTCAGGGGCGATCTCGCGCGCGTTTACAAGGATCTCGGCCTCAGCGACGCGCAGTTCAAGGATCAGGAAAGCTGGGCCGTGGCGCTGCAAATCGCGGCAATCGGCGGGCTCAAGCACGGGATGGAGCCGGACAATGGGGTCGAGCCCGAGCTGCGCAAGGTGATCGGTGCCAAGCCGGTCACGGGGATGGAGACGATCGACAGCCAGTTCGGCGTGTTCGATGGCCTGCCCCCCAAAGCGCAAACCGTGCTGCTCGAACAAGTGGCGCACGAGGCCGCCGACAACCGCGACGATGACCGCGACATGCTGGCGCTGTGGCTGCGCGGCGACGAGCTGGGCATCGCGCGCGAGGCGCAGACCGGCTTCCTCGCCGATCCGCAGATCCGCCAGGCGCTGCTCACGGGCCGCAACCTGAACTGGGCCGACCAGATCGACGCCCTGCTGAAAAGCGGCGCGCAGCCGTTCATCGCGGTGGGCGCCGCGCATGTCGCGGGGAGCGACGGGCTGCCGCAGATGCTTGCGGCGCGGGGCTGGAAGGTGAAGCGGGTGATGTGAAGCGGGCGCGTTGCAGCCTTGCTTTTTCCGGCAAAGCCGCTAAGGGCCGCCGCTTCCTGCGTGCATGGTCATCCCTGGAGGCGTGGCGGAGGAAATCGGTACAACCAGCATTTTCGGAAGGTATACAGCATGAGCGAGACGCTGCATCTGTCGGCCGAGACGCGCGATCGGGCAGGCAAGGGAGCCTCCCGTGCACTGCGTCGCGAAGGCCGCACCCCCGCCGTGATTTACGGCGGCAATCAGGATCCTGTTGCGATCCACATCGAAGAGAAGGAACTG
>CAIKKO010000262.1 GCA_903828025.1 uncultured Sphingomonadales bacterium | reverse complement strand
GGTCTTGCCGGCCTCTCCCGCACCTTGGAGACGGATCTGTCGGGCGTTGACGTCGAGGGGCCTTTGCCCCCCATCGACGTGACGAAATTATCGCAAAGTCGGGCCGTCGGCATGGTCGAGGCCGCCAGGCGCGAGAATTGGTCTGTGCGCCAGGTCTATGAGCGTCTGCTTGTCTCCAAGGGGCATCGGCAATTGATCGGCTCGCCGACAGATATCAGTGATTCCCTGCAGGAATGGTTCGAGCAAGACTGCGCCGATGGCTTCAACATCATGCCGCCCGTGATGCCCGGAGGCCTCGTCGATTTTGTCGATCTCGTGGTCCCCGAACTTCAGCGGCGTGGCCTGTTCCGCAAGGCCTATGCATGCGCCATGCTCCGCGACCATCTGGGCCTGCCCCGGCCTGCCCATTGAGGCAGGCGATCCCCATGGGACCGACTGCCTCCACACCGCTCCCTTACTTCTTGAAATGCGGCATCACCTCGGAGGCGAACATGTCCATGTTGCGCTTGGTCAGCTCGTCGGAGAGCGTGCCGAATTGCAGCATGGTCACGAGGCTGTTGACGCCCGTGCGGTCCACCATTTCACTGATCTTCTGACGCACGGTCTTGACACTGCCGATCAGCGCGGTGCCGCTGGCGATGAGCATGTCGGCGGTGGGGCGCACCTTGCCCAAGGAGGAGCGCAGCTTCATCGTCTGCTTCATCGAGGACATGGACGTGTAGCCGGGCGGTAGCAGCATCTCCCAGGGGTTTGGCAGGAAATCGCCAAACAGGGTCTCGATGGCGCGGCCCGCCTCTTCCTTCGCCTTTTCATCTGTGTCGGCCACATAGACCGGCACGGCCCAGCCCAGCTGATCGCCCGAGCATTCGTAGCCGAATTGCGTGCACTGGTCCCGATAGGCCGTCAGGTACCGCGTCACCAGCTCGGTCGAGGAGAAGGTCACGAGGAACTGGTACTTGCGGCTGGGGTCGGCCGCCCATTTCACGGTCTCGGACGAGCCCTGGGAGGGGATCCAGATGGGCGGGCGCGGCTGCTGGTAGGGGCGCGGCCAGCAATTCACATATTTGAAATTGTAGTGCTCGCCTTCGAATTCGAAGGGCCCGGGGCGGGTCCAGGCCTGCACGATCAGGTCGTGGGCCTCGTGGAAACGCTCATGGGAGAAGACGGGATTGGTCCCTGTCGAATGATATTCCGTGCCGATGCCGCGTACGAAACCGGCGATCATGCGCCCGCGCGACATGTTGTCGAGCATGGCGAGTTCTTCGGCGATGAAGAGCGGATTGTTGGTGAGGGGCAGGGCGCGGCCGAGCACCGCGATCTTCACCCGCTTGGTGCGCTGGATGAGCGCGCTGGCGATCAGGTTGGGCGCGGGCATGATGCCATAGGCGGTCTGATGGTGCTCGTTGACGGCGATGGCGTCAAAGCCCAGATCCTCCGCGCGCGTCAGCAGGCTGATGTGCGACTCATATTCATCCGCGCCCTTGACGGGGTCATAGAGGCTGTTGGGCAAGACGACCCATGCGGATCGTTCCTTGTGCCGCGCCTCCATGTCGAGGGGGCGATAGGGCATGAGGGTGAAACCGGTGAAATGCATGGTCTTAGCTCCTCGCGAGGAATGAGAGGATCGTCGCGGCGCAAGCGTCGGGCTGGTCGGCGGTCACGGCATGTCCGCAGTCGGGGATGATCTCGACCCTCACGTCCGGAACGCCAGCCTTCCAGGGATCGGCATAGACGGACGGGAACAGCTTGTCGTTGGCGCCCCAGATGACCTGGGTGGGCACGCAGATGCGGTGCAGCCAGCGCGCCAGGGCAGGGTTGTGCCAGCGCGGCTCCCAGCCCAGACGCGCCGCCATGAAGCGGTTGGCCAGAGCGCGGTCATTGTCCTCCTCGGAGGGGGTAAGCGCCAGGATCGCCTCGGCGATCTTCTGGTTGTGGAACATGTTCCGCACGCTCTCTTCGGCTGACCAGATGAAATTGTCGCCGCTCGGCGCGCCCTTCACGCGCAGGCCCGCCGGGGCGATGAGCGTGAGATCACGGATGTGCGTGCAGTTGCGCGTCGCGAGCTCCGCCGCCGTCCAGCCGCCGAGCGAATGGCCGACAAGGTGAACCTTCCCGAGGCCGAGGTCATCGAGGAAGTCTAGATAATACATCGCCATATCGCCAATGTTGCGGATCCAGTCCGGCGTTGGCGTGTCGCCAAAGCCC
>CAIKKO010000261.1 GCA_903828025.1 uncultured Sphingomonadales bacterium | reverse complement strand
GACCGATCCGACGCGGACGCTGCTGAACAGCGGGGCGGTGATGATGTTGTTGGACAGCACCAGTTTGTCGGTCAGGTTGCGGCCCCAGACATCGACCGACCAGCGGTCATTGGCTGACGTGAATTTGAGGCCCGCATTGACCAGCGCATACGCGCCCTGCGTCGCGTCGGCGTTGTTGAACTCGGTGAAATAGACGCGGTCCTGCCAGTTGACTTCGGCGCGGACATTGAGCTTGCCGGCCGAGCCCACCGGGATATCGTAGTCGCCGCCGGCGCGGACAGAAAATTCGGGTGCGTTTGACAGGCTCTTGCCCGCCAGATCGACCACCTTGAAGCCCTGCCGGTAATCGCCGCTCATGAATTTGCGGTACTTGGCGTTGAGGTAGGTGCCAAACAGTTCGAGCGTCAGCCCCGGGACCGGCTTGGCGCGCAGCTCGGCCTCGATGCCATAGTTGCGCGCCGACGCGGCGTTGACCGTGGTGACGACGCTGCTCGCATCGACAAAGCCGACCTGCAGGTCGGAATAGTCCATGTAAAACGCGGCGAGGTTGGCCTGCAGCTTGCGGTCCGCCGTCGCGGTCTTGAGGCCGAGCTCGTAGCTCCACACGTATTCCGGGTTGATCACGTCGTTGCGCGAACCGACGTTGATCACGCCCGATTTGAAGCCGCGCGTGACCGAGGCATAGACCAGGGTTGCGTCGTTCGCCTGATAGTTCAGCGTGACGGTGGGGGTGAAGGCGTCCCAGCTCTTGGCCTTGTCGGTGTTGACGCTGCCAAGGAAATCGAAAGTGCCGACGCCAGCCCGCTTTTCATGGCTGAAGCGGCCACCAGCGGTCAGCTTGAGCTTGTTGGTGAGCGCGTAGCTGCCTTGCGCATAAAAGCCAAAGGCATCAATCGTGACCGTGCCGAACTGCAGGTAATTCAAGGCATCGAAGGCGTTGGCCGGGGTGCCTGGGGGCACCTGGCCAGCCAGACCGAGCAACACCGCAAGGTTGGTCAGCGGCACGCGCACGCTGCCGAACAGATCTTCGTGGAAGTAGTTGGCCCCGATCAGCGCGTCGAACTTGTCGCTCTTGTAGGTGCCGACGAATTCCTGGCTGAAAGTCTTGCTGCGCTCGTCGTAGTTGTTCTGGCCAAACATGTTAGCGTTCGAAGCGTCAAGGTCGTCGCGGTTGAAGCGCACAAAGTTGTGGTACGAGGTGATCGACTTCACATCCCAGTTGCCCGGCGTCCAGTCGATCGTGCCGGTGAAGCTGTAGCCGTGCCGCTGGTTGAGCGGTTCCTGATCCGAATAGATGTTGCGGATATTGGCGGTCTTGCCCGCTGCCGCCGCTACGGTGAACAGCGACTGCCCGCCGAGGATCGAGCCGAGCAGGTTCTCCGGCTTCACCGTTGGGCCGAAGTAGTGGAACGCGTAGTTGCTGTCGTCCTCGTGGAAATATTCGCCCGAGACGAGGATTTCGAGGTCGTCAGAGGGCTTGGCCAGAATGCTGCCCCGGAAGGCATAGGCATTGCGGTTGTCGATCTGCTTGCCGGTGAACTCGTTGATGCCGTAGCCGTCGCGGGTGTCATACTTGCCCGCAATGCGCACCATCAGCTTGTCGCCCGAGATCGGCCCGCCGACCGCGCCTTCGAGCGCGACCGCATTGTAGTTGCCGTAGCTGGCGTGCAGGTAGCCATCGAGATGGTCGGTCGGCCGCTTGGTGATGAGGTTGATCGCGCCCGCTGTCGCTCCGCGCCCATAAAGCGTGCCCTGCGGCCCGCG
>CAIKKO010000260.1 GCA_903828025.1 uncultured Sphingomonadales bacterium | reverse complement strand
GGGGTCTTGAGCGCGATATCGCGCAGCACTTGCGCCACTTTCTCCAGCGCCGCGTCGTAATGCTGATACGCCGCGGCATCCTTCTGGTTGAAGCGCGCGAATTCGGCTTCGGTGCGGCCCGCCCCGCCGCCGAGCTTGAGGTAGTTGTTTTCAAACGGGAAGAAGTTGCTGATCGTGCGCTCGATGATGCGGAAGCCGCGTTCGTGCAGCTTCATGTCTGCGATGACTTTGGGCCGCAGCAGGCTGACCGTGTAGCTCGCGGTCGAATTGCGGAAACCGGGGTGGAATTCCTCGGTGACGCAAGCCCCGCCGACAATGTCGCGGCGCTCGAGCACGCGCACTTTCATGCCCGCGCGGGCGAGATAGAACGCGCAGGTCAGGCCATTGTGGCCGCCGCCAATAATGATCGCGTCGTAGCGGTTTGAGATTGGGCGGTTGTTCATTCGATTGCTCCCGGTTTCCTAAGTGGGAAGACCCACCCCCAACCCCTCCCGCAAGCGGGAGGGGAGATCTGTGTTGCGCCCTCCCGAAAGCCGGGCGGCCGTTTATTCCAAGCCCTTCCTTCTCCCCTCCCGCCTGCGGGAGGGGTTGGGGGTGGGCCTTTCTACGCTTTCGACCACCCCGCAGGCGGGGCCTTGTGCAGCCGTGCTTCGGGCGTCAGCGCGCGGATCTTGCGGGCGAAGCTGCGCAGGCAAACCTCGCTTCGGCCGATGGGGCCCGCGCCGTAGCTGTCAGAGGCCATGCCCTGCTGCACGCGCTCGATCAGCCAGGTGTCTTCCTTGTTGACCACGCGGTTGATGCGCCAGTTGGCATAGCGCACCAGCTTCATCGTGCGGCGCTCCTGCGGGGATCGATCGGCATCGGGCAGCGCAAACGCCATCTCGCGCAGCACGCAAGTGGTGGGGCTGAGCGGCAGCCACTGCATGAAGTCGATCTGGTCGGCGTAGACATCGAAGGCCATATTGGGCCAGAGCTTGTAGTACAGCCAGCGGCGCTGGCCCTCTTCAGGCAAGTGATCCACCCGCGGCAAGTGCGCCTGATAAAACCGTTCCCAGAAATTGGCGGAAGGCTTATCGACCAGATCGCCCTTGAGCCGATCCACCCAGTCATCCGCGCCGATTTCGTACGACTTGCCGAAAATCCGCACGAGCCCGTCGTGCGCCACCGGGATATGCAGATTGTCCGAATAGTTGTCGCCGACGTTCTTCCAGTTTACCGCGCGCGGACGCAGCCGCGTATCGCTGATCGTGCGCATGTCCGCAAAGCGGTAGGGCGCGACTTCGGCCTCGTACGGCGCCATCATTTCGCCCACCGTGGGGAACACCCCGGGCTTGAGGCACACGAAGACGAAGCCGTGCCACACTTCGAGCGCGACCGGGGCGAGGCCGTTTTCCTCCAGCTTGAGCGCGGGATAATCGGCCTTCATCGGCACGCCGGTCAGCCGCCCGTCGGTTTCGTAGACCCAGGCGTGATAGGGGCAGACGAGCTTCTTGGCACAGCCTTTGCTGTCTTCCACCAGCCGCATCGCGCGGTGGCGGCAGACATTGGTGAAGGCGCGGACCTGCCTATCCTCGCCGCGGACCACGATCACGCTTTCGCCGATATAGTCGATCGTGCGGTAATCGCCGGGCGCGGGAATATCGCTGACATGGCAGACGATCTGCCACGAGGGGCGGATCACCCGCTCCATCTCGAGCGCGTGGTATTCGGGATCGGTATAGAGCCAGCCGGGCAGGCTCCAGTCCGCATCCGGATCGTGCTCACCCGCCGCGAGTGCGGCACCTGTCGATCTTGCGGTGAGCGCGGCGATGGCTGATTGGTCCCCCATCGGTACGAATCCCTTGCACTGAATTTGCTTATTGGACGATCGTACAACAAAGAGTAGAAACCGCAAGATGAAAGCGCCTGCCCCCCATCAACCCGCCTTCCGCCGGATCGAACCCGACGCGCGCCGCCTTGGCCTGATCGAGGCTTGCGCGCGCGTGCTGGCACGGCTCGGTGCGGCAGGCGCGAGTGTGCGCGCGATTGCGGTGGAAGCGGAGGTGTCGCCCGGCCTCGTCAGCCACTATTTCACCGGCGTCGAAGCGCTGGTTGCGGCGACCTATGCCCACATCGAAGAGGCTGTGGCCGAAACGCTCGACCGCGCCGTCGCCGATGCCGGGCCGGATCCCCGCGCGCGGCTCGATGCCTTCGTTACCGCGAGCTTCGCGCCCGCGATTGCCGATCCGCAGCTGCTCGCCACGTGGATTGCGTTCTGGAGCCTTGTCACCGCGCGCCCCGCGATCTCGGCGCAGCACGGCGAGCAATACGCCGGGTTTCGCGCGCGCGTGGCAGGCCTGCTCGGCGATTGCGGAGTGCCGCCAGCAGACCAGCGCCGCGCCGCCATCGCCGTCACCGCACTGGTCGACGGGCTGTGGCTCGAACTGTGCCTTTCGCCCGGCTGCTTCAGCGCGGAGGAGGCCGGGGGCATCGCGCTGGCCTACCTCGACACGCTTATTTCGAAAGATCGCTGATCAGCGAGGTGTAATAGGTGATCGCGGGCGGGATATTGGCCAGCGGCACTTTTTCGTTGAGCCCGTGGCTGTGATAGTCGCTCGCCTTCACGAACAGCGGGCTGACGATATAGCCCGGCACGCCCTTTGAGCGGTACCACATGTTGTCACTCGCCCCGAGGCTCATCGCCGGAATCACCGGGATGCCGGGATAGACCTTGTGGATCGCCTTCTCGATCGCCGCCTTGACATCGCTCCGGAGCGGCGAGGCTGGCGAGGCGATCGAGCCTTCGGTCACATCGCGGATGGTCATTTGCGGCATGGCGGCCGCCGCTTTCAGTTCGGCCATGATATCGGCCGGCTGGTGGCCCGGAAATATCCGGCAATTGACGTTGGCGGTGGCGCGCTGCGGCTGCGCGTTGATCGCGTGCCCGGCTGAAACCATCGTCGGGATGCACGTCGTGCCGATCATGCCATACATGAACGGCGCGCCCGTCAGCACGCCGATCGCCTCGCGGTCGGTCTGGTCGGCGGCGAAGGCGAGCATTGCCTTGCGCATGGCCGGGTCGCTCTGCAGCAGGCCGGAGCTGGCGAAATAGGCGCGGGTCAGGTCGTTGACTTCGGGCTTGAAGCGATAGGCTCCGACGCGCACGAGCGCTTCCGAAAGCTGGACAATCGCGTTGTCGAGCCGGGGCTTGGAGCTGTGGCCGCCCGGATTGGTGACCTCCAGCTCGAAATCAGCGTAAGTCTTTTCCGCGCCGTGCCATGTGTAGAGCACCGGTTTGCCGCTCGTCTCGTCGAGCACGCCGTTGCCGTCGAAATCGGCATTCAGCACCATCTCCGCCCCCGCAAAGCGCTCGGCCAGAATCTGGCCGGTCTTCATCAGCGTCTCCTCGTCGCCCGAGAGCGCGATGATAATCGTGCGGCGCGGGCGGAAGCCCTGGCGGCGCAGTTCGATCATCGACGAGACCATCAGCGCGTCGTCGATCTTCATGTCGGTCGCGCCGCGGCCATAGAGGAAGCCGTCTTCGATCACCGGCACGAACGGATCGCGCTGCCAATCGGCGCGCTTCGCCTCGACCACGTCCATATGGCCCGAAAGCACCAGCGGCTTCAGCTTCGGATCGCTGCCCTGCCACTGTGCCACCAGATAGGCGGTGTCATCCATCGGCACGATCTCGACATCGCTGGCCGCCCAGCCCCCGGCGACCAGCGCATCACGGATCGCCGCCGCCACTTTGGGGGTTTCATTGCCGGGCCCGCGCACCGAGCGCATCGCCATGATCTTCTGCCCCAACTCCAGCGCCTGCGCTTCGGCAAGGGGGTGCGCGGTGGCCGCCAGCGCGGGCAGCGGCGCGAGCGCCAGAGTGGCGGCGAGGACAAAGCGGGACATGGTCATGGTACGGGGCGACTCCTGATGCCGCGCCACGCTGGCCGTGTCTGATCGGACGCGCAAGATCATTTGTGGGCGGCGGCGGTGTATGCGGCGGGCCCACCCCAAACCCCTCCCGCAAGCGGGAGGGGTTTCCTCGGTACTTTCCCCCTCCCGCGAGCGGCAGGGACTATGCCTTACTTCATCCCTCCCGTTTGCGGGAGGGGTCGGGGTGGGCCAAGCCTCAGCCCTGCACCTTGGTCGCGTCGAACGTCTCCAGCCCCGGCTTGAAGCTCTTCTCGTCGAGGAACTGGCGCGTGGCTTCCTTGCGCGCCGCCGCACCGCCGAAGCTGTGCAGCGCTTCCTGCGCGCGGATCTGGTACTCGAGACCGTTGTCGTAAGTCATATCGACCATGCGGCGCATCGTCCACTTGGTGGCGCGCAGCGCGTGGCCGTCCTTCTTTTTGAGGACATTGGCGATTTCGAGCACGCGCTCGCGCAGCTTGTCCGCCGGCACGGCTTCGGTCACGAGCCCCTGCGCCTCGGCCTGCTTGCCGGTGAGGTTTTCGCCCATCATCGCGTGGTACATCGCCTTGCGGAACGGCATCAGCTCCTGGGCCACCTTCGATGCCCCGCCGCCGGGGAGGATGCCCCAGTTGATTTCGGACAGGCCGAACTGCGCGTCCTCGGCGGCAATCGCGATGTCACAGCCGAACAGCGGGCCATAGCCGCCGCCGAAGCACCAGCCGTTGATCATCGCGATGGTCGGCTTTTCATACCAGCGCAGGCGCTCGAACCAGCCGTAGCTTTCGCGCTGCGACTTGCGGATCGCGCCGAGCCCGAGCGCCTCGGTTTCGCGGAAGTATTCCTTGAGGTCCATGCCCGCAGTCCAGGCCTCGCCCTCGCCGGTCAGCACCAGCACGCGCACGTCATCGCGGAATTCGAGCTCTTCCAGCACCGCCTTCATGCGGCGGTTGAGCTTGGGGCTCATGCAATTGCGCTTCTCGGGGCGGTTGAAGGATACCCAGGCAATGCCATCCGCGACGGTGAAGGCAACGGTGTCTTCCTCGGCGCGGTCGGCGGGCTTGGCGGTGGGGGTCTGGTCGGTCACGGATAGTCCTCTCGGTGGGGATGAAGCTGTTATGAGTTATG
>CAIKKO010000259.1 GCA_903828025.1 uncultured Sphingomonadales bacterium | reverse complement strand
GGCGTGGTCTATCAGGGATCGGAGCGGCCGGGCTGCCAGTTCAGCTTTGCCTGCGACGGTTCGATGGCGCGCAAGCCCATGGCGCAATTCTGGGACCGCGCGCGGCGCGTGGCGGCGGATGCGCTGGCGGGCTACGTCTATGCGCCGGTCGGCCTCGCGACGCATTATCACACCAGCGCGGTGCATCCCTATTGGGCCGACAGCCTCGCGTTCATCGGCACGATCGGGGCGCACCGTTTTTACCGCTGGAGCGGCGCGGCGGGGCGGCCTGCTGCGTTTACCGGGGTCTATGCCGGGGGCGAGCCCGTGGCCGCGCCGCATCCGCGCACGTGGGTGCCTGCGGCGGCCGACGTGGCCGATCCGATTACGCTGGAAAAGGCGTTCGAGCAGGGGCGGATCACGGCGCTCAAGCAGGCGCAGGCTGGCCCCACCACCCCAGCATCAGCGGCGTTCGGGCAGGCCCCGCTCCCCAATTATGCTGCGCCGCATGGCGCGCCGACGCAGTTTGCCCCTGCGGTCGAGGCGCGGGGCGGCGAAGCGCTCTACCGCGCGGGCGTGCTGCCCGGCGGATCGGCGGTCAACCCGGCCTACGAGAACGCGGGCAAGTGGATCGCGCAACCGGGCGGGTGATATAGCTCGTTTGTTTTCAGTCGCTTGCCCAGATCCCCTCAGCGTTAGCATCCGCTTTACCCTATGCCCCAACGCGCTGTTCATCGTGCCGCGCTAGAGCGTGGCCCGCAGACCGCGCGACGCTGATGGTGCGGGTCTGATTTTGCAGGAGAGTTTCCCCATGCTGCACTTTGCCCCTCGCCACGGGATCATCTCACCCTGCCTGACGCGCGCGCATGCGCAGCGTCTGCCGCGCCCGGCCAACGACAACGGATCGGCTTTGCCCGGACAGCGCAGCGGCGCGAACGACGATATCGGCGAGGACGCGCTGCTCGAAGCCGCGCTCCGGATGTTCGCCGCGCACGGGCTGTCCGCCGCACTGCGCGCCGGTGAGGCGGCCGAGATTGCGGCTGCATCGGGCGACACCGCAAGCGCGGACTGGTGGCTGGCGGTCTGCGCGACGCTGGATGGAGCGCTTTCCCGCACATTTGCGGCGCGGGCCTTTGCCGCGCGGCAGATGGGGCTGCGCTGAGTCTCGCTCAAGGGGCTTCCTCCTCTTATTGCTATTGCGAACTGTTATCGAAAAAACCCGCTAATAGGGGGTTATTGCGCCTTGCAATCACCGGGCGGCGAGCTTAGTGCCCGGTCATCCGCTTGGAATCCTTCCCGTCATGCGGGACGCGGGAGGTCCTGTTCGGCGGCAGCTTGACCGGCAATGTTCTGGGCCAATGTTTTGGGCTGCCGATGTGGTTGCAAAGTGTCCCGCACATCCGGGAAAGGATCGCAAAGCCATGGCTCGCAAGAAAATCGCGCTGATCGGCGCTGGCAATATCGGTGGCACGCTGGCCCACCTTGCCGCGCAGAAGGAGCTGGGCGATATCGTCCTGTTCGACGTGGCCGAAGGTGTGCCGCAGGGCAAGGCGCTCGATCTGTCGCAGTGCGGCCCGGTTGAGGGTTTTGACGCTTCGATCATCGGCACCAACGATTACGCCGACATTGCCGGGGCCGACGTGATCATCGTCACCGCCGGTGTGCCGCGCAAGCCGGGCATGAGCCGCGACGATCTGCTCGGCATCAACCTTTCGGTGATGAAGGCCGTGGGCGAAGGCATCAAGGCCAACGCACCCGACGCCTTCGTGATCTGCATCACCAACCCGCTCGACGCGATGGTCTGGGCGCTGCGCGAGTTTTCGGGCCTGCCGCACAACAAGGTCGTCGGCATGGCGGGCGTGCTGGATTCGGCGCGTTTCAGCACGTTCCTCGCGTGGGAATTCGGCGTTTCGGTGCGCGACGTGACCTCGTTCGTGCTGGGCGGACATGGCGACACGATGGTGCCCGTCACCGCCTATTCGACCGTGGCCGGCATCCCGGTGCCCGACCTCATCACGATGGGCGCTTCGACGCAGGAGAAGATCGACGCGATCGTCACGCGCACGCGCGGCGGCGGCGGCGAGATCGTTGCGCTGCTCAAGACCGGTTCGGCGTTCTATGCCCCCGCCGCTTCGGGCATTGCGATGGCCGAAGCCTATCTCGGCGACCAGAAGCGCGTGCTGCCTTGCGCAGCGTGGGTTGACGGCGCGTATGGCGTGGACGGCATGTATGTCGGCGTGCCGGTGGTGATCGGCGCGGGCGGCGTGGAAAAGGTGATCGAGATCGCGCTCGACGATGCGGCCAAGGCGAACCTTGGCGTTTCGGTCGACGCGGTGAAGGAACTGCTGGCGGCGTGCAAGGGGATCGACCCCTCGCTGGCTTGAGATGACGCAAGGTGAGCCGGGGCGCGGGTTCGCGCCCCGTTCATCTACGCAGTTTTACGGGGCCCAAGTGGCGCGCTCCCTTTGCATGACCGGTGTTAAGGCCCACGCTCCTGCGGGTTTGGATGCCTAACAAGTTCGGGCGGCCCATATCGCCCGCAGGAAAGTTTGGCGGCGTCAGGTGCGCCGCGTGTTTCCGAAGCCCCACCCTCCCCGGGGCAAGAGGAGTGATTGCTGATGGGTTATGAAGAGCACGCGTTCGATGTGGATCCGGCGCAGGAGGGTCCGCAAGCAGGCCCTTCATGGAGTTCGCCGCGCTGGCCGGTGACCGACCCCGCGTTTGGCGACGACCTGACGCAGGCGCTCGACCCGATGGCGCTCAAAGTCGAAATCGCCAAGGCGGCGAAGGCGACCGGAGCCGTGCTCGATGATGCCGCGCTGGAAGCGGCGGCAGGCGCTTCGATCCGCGCGATGATGCTGGTGCGCACCTACCGCGTGCGCGGGCATCTGGCAGCCGATCTCGATCCGCTGGGCCTCGCGCGGCAGGAGCTGCCGGCCGATATCACCCCCGAATACCACGGCTTTGTCGGCCCTGATCTCGACAAGAAGGTCTTCGTCGGCGGCGTGCTCGGCATGCAATGGGCCACCCCGCGCGAGATCGTGGCCGTGCTGCAGAAAAACTACTGCGGCAAAGTCGGCCTGGAATACATGCACATTGCCGATGTGGCAGAGCGCAAGTTCCTGCAGGACCGCATCGAGGGCGGCGACAAGAGCATCGACTTCACCCCCAACGGCAAGAAGGCGATCCTCGCGGCGGTGATCCGGGGCGAGCAGTACGAGAAGTTCCTCGGCAAGAAATACGTCGGCACCAAGCGCTTCGGGCTCGACGGCGGGGAATCGATGATCCCGGCGCTGGAAGCGGTCATCAAGTACGGCGGCCAGCTTGGCGTGCGCGAGATCATCTACGGCATGGCGCATCGCGGGCGGCTCAACGTGCTCGCGAACGTGCTGGCCAAGCCCTACCGCGTGATCTTCCACGAGTTTTCCGGCGGCACCGCCAACCCCGAAGACGTGGGCGGTTCGGGCGACGTGAAGTACCACCTCGGCACCTCGACCGACCGCGAGTTCGACGGGATCAAGGTGCACATGAGCCTGCAGCCCAACCCGAGCCATCTGGAAACGGTGGACCCGGTGGTGCTGGGCAAGACCCGCGCGCAGCAGGTGTTTCGCGATGATATCGGCAAGGGCAAGCACAAGCAGGTGCTGCCGATCCTGATCCACGGCGATGCGGCCTTTGCGGGGCAAGGCATCGTGTGGGAGTGCCTCGGCTTTTCGGGCGTCAAAGGCTACAACACTGGCGGCTGCCTGCATTTCATCATCAACAACCAGATCGGCTTCACCACCAGCCCGCAGTTCAGCCGCGGTTCGCCCTATCCCTCGGACGTGGCAAAGGGCGTGCAGGCGCCGATCATCCACGTCAACGGCGATGACCCGGAAGCGGTGACCTTCGCGTGCAAGCTCGCGATCGACTACCGCCAGAAGTTCGGCCGCGACGTGGTGGTCGATATGTGGTGCTACCGCCGCTTCGGCCACAACGAGGGCGACGAGCCCAGCTTCACCCAGCCGCTGATGTATGCGCGGATCAAGCAGCATCCGCCGATCTCGGAAGTCTATGCGCGCCGTCTGGTGGCGCAGGACGTGATCGACAAGGACTGGAAGGGCGAGAACGAGGACCGCTTCATCGCCACGCTGGAGGCTGAATTCGAGGCGGCCAAGAGCTATAAAGCCAACGAGGCCGATTGGTTTGGCGGGCGCTGGAGCGGGCTCAACAAGCCGGCCGATCCGGTGACCGCGCGGCGCAACGTGCCCACCGGCATCGACCAGAAGCGCTTCGACAGCTTGGGCCGCACGCTCTCCACCGTGCCGGCCGACCTGACGATCCACAAGACGCTGGGCCGCGTGATCGACGCCAAGCGGGCGATGTTCACCGAAGGCCAGGGCTTCGATTGGGCGACCGGCGAAGCGCTGGCGTTCGGCAGCCTTGTCACCGAGGGCTTCAACGTGCGGCTTTCGGGGCAGGACTCCGGGCGCGGCACATTCAGCCAGCGCCATGCGGTGTGGGTCGATCAGACCACCGAGCGCAAATATGTCCCGCTCGCAACGCTGCCGCACGGCAAGTTCGAAGTGCATGACAGCCCGCTTTCGGAATACGGCGTGCTCGGCTTCGAATATGGCTATGCCAGCGCGGACCCCAAGACTCTGGTGCTGTGGGAAGCGCAGTTCGGCGATTTTGCGAACGGTGCGCAGATCGTGATCGACCAGTATATCGCCGCCTCCGAAGCCAAGTGGCTGCGCGCCAATGGCCTCGTGATGCTGCTGCCGCATGGCTATGAGGGCCAGGGGCCGGAGCATTCTTCCGCGCGGCTGGAGCGCTATCTCCAGCTTTGCGCCGAGGACAATATCCAGGTCTGCAACATCACCACCCCGGCGAATTATTTCCACGTGCTGCGCCGCCAGATGCAGCGGCCCTTCCGCAAGCCCTTGATCATCATGACGCCCAAGAGCCTGCTGCGCCATCCGCTGGCCAAGTCGGTCGCTTCGGACTTCGTCGGCGAGGGGCACTTCATGCGCATCCTCTCCGATATCCACCCCGCGCCCGATGCCGAAACGCGGCGCGTGGTGCTGTGCAGCGGCAAAGTGGCCTACGATCTGATCGAGGCGCGCGATGCGGCGGGGATCACCGACACGCAAGTGATCCGGCTGGAGCAGCTCTACCCCTTCCCAGGCGAGCCGCTGGCGCTCAGGCTTTCGCGCATGC
>CAIKKO010000258.1 GCA_903828025.1 uncultured Sphingomonadales bacterium | reverse complement strand
GGTTCAGCCTCGCCAATCTCAAGACCTACCGGTTTGGCGCGACCGAGATCGCCCGCATGCGTGCCGCCGAGCAATCGCCCGGCATCGCGGACATGGACCGCGTCTATCTCTGCTTCGCGCTGGGCAAGGCGCTGGAGGATGCGGGCGATTATCCCGCCTCGTGGCACTGTTATGCGCGCGGCAACGATCTGCGACGCGCCGCAGCGCGCTATCGCGCCGATGCTGCGGAGGCCTGCGCGGAGCGGTTGCAGCAGGTGTTCACCGCGCCGGTCTTTGCCGAGCGCGCGGGCTGGGGGCTCGATGATCCCGCGCCGATTTTCGTGCTTGGCCTGCCGCGTGCGGGATCGACTTTGATCGAGCAGATTCTGGCCTCGCATTCCGCAGTGGAAGGCACGCAGGAGCTGACCGAGATCGGGCGCTACGCGGCCGAACTGTGCGGTGCGGACCCGGCTTGCGGCTTGCCGGTCGATCCCGCTGCCCTCCTGCGGCTGACGGGGGCAGAGCTACGGGCGCTGGGCGAACGGTTCATCGCCGAAACGCGGGTTCACCGGCAGCTGGGGCGGCGCTTCTTTGTCGACAAGATGCCGAACAATTTCTGGCATGTGGGGCTCATCCACCTGATCCTGCCGCGCGCCGCGATCATTGATGTGCGGCGCGAGCCGATGGCGAGCTGCTTCGGTATGTACAAGCAGCTGTTCGGCACGGTGAATCAGGAGTTTTCCTATGGGATCGAGGATCTCGCCCGGCATTACCGCACTTATCTGGCGGTGATGCGGCACTGGGATGCAGTGCTGCCCGGGCGCGTGCTGCGCGTGCACCATGAGGATGTGGTGGGCGATCTGGAGGCCGAGGTGCGGCGGATGCTGGACCATGCTGGCCTGCCGTTCGAGCCTGCTTGTCTAGCCTTCCACGAAACGCGGCGCAGCGTGCGCACGCCGAGTTCAGAGCAGGTGCGCCGCCCGATCGACCCTGCTACGATGACGCAGTGGCGGCGCTATGCTCCGTGGCTCGGCCCGCTCGAAGCCGCGCTGGGCGATGCGCTTACCCGGTACAGGACTTGACCCATGCGGCTGCCGCGCCCGTTCTACCAGCTCCCCATCCTGTTCGATGTGCCGCGCCTGCAGGCCGAAGTCGCCGCGCTGCCGGATGAGGCCTGGGCTCCGCACCCCGATGGCGTGCCCGGCAACAGCGCCGCGCGGCTGATCACCGCGGGAGGGGGTGAGACCGACGCCCATGTCGGGCCGATGCAGCCGACGCGATGGCTCGCCGCGCTGCCCTATCTGCGGCAGGCGCTGGCGGGGTTTGGGGTGGTGTGGAGCCGTTCGCGGCTGATGCGGCTCGCGCCCGGTGTCGGCGTGCCCGAACATGCCGATATCAACTACCACTGGCACACCCGCGTGCGGCTGCACATTCCGGTGTTCACCACGCCTGCGGTGCGGTTTCATGCTGGGGGCGAATGCGTGCATATGGGCGAAGGCGAGGCGTGGATTTTCGACAACTGGCGCGCGCACCATGTCGAAAACGGCGCAGACCGCGACCGCATCCACCTCGTTGCCGATACGTCGGGCACTGCCGATTTCTGGCAATTTGCGATGGGGGACGCGCCGCCGCGCGCGGGGTGGCGCACCGTGGTGCCCGATCCGGCGGCCAATGCTCCGCTGCTGACCGAGGCAGACCAGCGCAGCGCGGTCATGCCCGCTGCCGAACTGCAACTTCTGATCGACGACTTGCGCGGCGAGCTTTTGGCGAACGGTGACGTGAGCGCAGATATGGGCGCGTTCGATGCGCTGCTCGTGCGCTTCGTGCAGGATTGGCGGCAACTTTGCGCGCTGCACGGCGTGCAGGGCCGCGCGTTGCAAGCGTTCGGGCGGCTCGCCAAGGGCGTGTTCGAAGCGGCCAGGCCGCTCGCGGGCGGGCTGGTCATGCGCACCAATGGTGCGAGCGCTTTGCTCGTGCTGGAAAAGCGCGTGTTGCAGCATGTGATCGCGCCCGATCTGGTGCGGCAAGCGGGTTGAACGTCATGCGCGGGCGGTGTAACCGAACTGCCGCAGAATTGGTATAGTCCAGAATGATGAAGGCAGGAAATCCCACGGCGCAGGCCGAATCCGTTCAGGATGCGAGCCAGACGAACCTGCCGATGCTGCTGCTCGGCGGGCTGGCCGCGTTCAGCGCCTATTTCGCGATGTATGCCTTCCGCAAGCCGCTGACGGTCGCGACCTATGAGGACGTGGGCCTCATGCCGTTCGGGCTCGATTACAAGTCGGCGCTCGTGATCATGCAAGTGATCGGTTACGCGCTGTCGAAGCTGATCGGCATCCGGATTATCGCCGCATTCGGCCTCACCGGGCGGGCCACTGCGATTGCGACGCTGATCGGCATCTCGTGGCTTGCGCTGGTCGCTTTTGCCGTGGTGCCGCCGTGGATGGGGCTCGTCTGCGCGTTTTTCAACGGCTTGCCGCTGGGGATGATCTGGGGGCTGGTGTTCAGCTATGTCGAAGGGCGGCGCACGTCCGAACTGCTCGGCGCGATGCTCTGCGCGAGCTTCATCGTCTCGTCCGGCCTCGTCAAATCGGCGGGATCACTCATGCTGCATGCGGGCGTTTCCGAGCGCTGGATGCCCGCGATTACCGGCGTGCCGTTTATGCCGATCCTGCTGGTCTCGCTGTGGTTTCTCGAACGCCTGCCGCCGCCATCGCCGCAGGACGAGGCCGAGCGGACCAAGCGCGAACCGATGCACAAGCCCGAGCGCGCGGCGTTCCTGCGCGATCATGGCCTGCCGGTGGCGCTGCTGGTGGCCGGGTATGTCGTGCTCACCGCGATGCGCGATTTCCGCGACAACTTCATGCCCGAAATCTGGGCCGCGCTGGGGCAGGGCGGTTCGTCGGCCGTATTCTCGCAGACCGAAACGCCGGTGGCGGTGATCGCGCTCGCCGGTCTGGCCGCGCTGATGCTGGTGAAAAACAACATGCGCGCGATGCTGGCGATGCATGGGCTGATCATATTGGGCGGGGCCATGCTCGGGCTCGGCACGCTGGCGTTTCAGGCCGGGTGGCTCGCGCCGATGCCGTGGATGATCCTGACCGGGGCGGGGCTCTATCTGGCGTACACCCCGTTCAACGCGATGCTGTTTGACCGGATGATCGCCGCGTTCGGCAAGGCGGGCAATGCAGGGTTCCTGATCTATATCGCGGATGCCTCGGGCTATGCCGGAAGCGTGGCGCTGCTGATCTGGCGCAGCCTGTTTGCGCCGGGGCGCAACTGGCTGCCGGTGTTTATTGATTGCGCCTATCTGGCCTCGGTGCTGATCGTGGGGTTCACGCTTTGCTCGACGGTGTATTTTCTTCGCTCGACGCGGCGTTCGGAGGGTCCGGCCCATGCCTGATGTGGTGATTGTCGGCGCGGGGATTGTCGGCCTTGCGCATGCGCTGGCGGCGGCAAAGCGCGGCTGCAGGGTGACAGTGCTGGACCGCGACGCGCGTGCGAACGGGGCGTCGATCCGCAATTTCGGCTTCGTCACGGTAACCGGGCAGGAGCGCGGGGTGGTGTGGGAACGCGCCCGGCGCAGCGCGGCAATCTGGCGCGAAGTGGCGGGGCCTGCGGGCATCCGGGTCGAGCAGGAAGGTCTGCTTGTCGTGGGCCAGCGGGCCGAGGCGGCGCACGTGCTCGATGCCTTCATGGAAACCGAAATGGCCGAGGGCTGCACCCGCCTGAGCGCGCTGGAAGCGCAGGACCTGTGCCCGCAGGCCAGCGCGCCTGCCGGAGCATTGCACAGCACGCTCGATCTGCGGGTGGAATCGCGCGATGCCATTCCGCGACTCACCGCCTGGCTGGCGGCGGCGTTTGGGGTTGCGTTCCGCTTTGGGTCCGCCGTTGTCGGGGTCGAGACGGGCTGTGTCACGCTGGCGGACGGTTCGCACGTGCAAGGCGATCTGGTCGTGGTTTGCCCCGGCGATGACTGGTCCTCGCTCTATCCCGAGATCTACGCCGAAGCGGGGATCACGCGCTGCAAGCTGCAGATGTTGCGGCTGGCAGCGCCCGGCTGGCGGCTGCCGTCGCCGGTGATGAGTGACCTCAGCATGGTGCGCTATCTCGGCTATGCCGATCTGCCCGAAGCGGCGGCGATCAAGGCGCGGCTCGCAGCAGAAGAGACCGAGGCGCTGGGCTGGGGCATCCACCTGATCGCAGTGCAAAGCGCCGACGGCACGCTCGTGGTCGGCGATAGCCACGAATATGATCCGACGCCGGGCCCGTTCAGCCACGAGGCGATCGACGCGGCAATGCTGCGCCAATATGCTGCGGTGCTCGGCCGCCCGCCTGCGGTGGTGGAGCGCTGGACCGGCACGTATGCGTCTGCTGCGGGCCACAGCATCTTGCGCACGCCCTCCGACGGCGTCCGGCTGGTCGTGGTGACCAGCGGCACCGGGGCTTCCACCAGTTTTGGCTTGGCTGAAGAGGTTATCGGCGGCCTGATTTCCAGCGAAAGGACAAGCGCATGATCCTCGGACTTCAGGCAGTGGTGTTCGATTGGGCGGGCACCATGATTGATTTCGGCAGCCGCGCGCCGGTTGTCGCGCTGTGCAAAGTGTTCGCCGCGCACGGCGTAACGCTTGAGGAAGCCGAAGCGCGCGCCGACATGGGCATGGCCAAGAGCGACCATATCGCCGCGATCCTGCGCCAGCCGCGCATGCACGCCGCCTGGACCGCGCAGCATGGGGCCGCGCCCGATGCCGCAACTGTGGATAGGCTGTTCGGCGAGATCGGCTCCATGATGCGCGAGGCGGCGGCCGAATGCGCGGTGTTGATTCCGGGCGCGGCGGATGTGGTCGCGCAGCTGCGCGCAGGCGGAGTTAAGATCGGTTCGTGCACCGGCTACACGCGCGAGATGATGGCCGACATTCTGCCCGCCGCCGCCGCGCAGGGCTATGCGCCCGATGTGCTGGTCTGCGCAGGCGACACCGCGACGGGGCGGCCATCGCCGCTGATGCTGTGGAAGAACCTCGTCGAATTGGGCGCCTGGCCTGCTACGGCTTGCGTCAAGGTTGATGATGCTGCGGTCGGGATCGCCGAAGGGCGCGGCGCGGGCGTGTGGACGATCGGCATCGCGGCGAGCGGCAACGGCGTCGGCCTTTCCGCCGAGGCGTTGGCCGCGCTGCCCGAGGACGAACGCGCCGCCCGGATTGCGGCCTCGCGCGCCGTACTCGAAGCCGCGGGCGCGCATCTGGTGATAGATACGGTGGCGGATTTGCCGGGGGCGCTGGCGCAGCTCGCGATTGGCTGAGGGGCTAAGCCCGCACCGTCAGATCGACGTGGATGCGGATGGCGTCGTGCCGCCAGTATTCGCGGTCGTACTCCACCACGCGCCCGGCTTCGTCGAAGCTGGTGCGAGTGACTTTGAGGCCTGGGGTGCCGGACTTGACCCCGAGCCGGTCGGCGGCTTCCTTGATCAGCGCGCAAGGCCGCATATCGACCCGGTTGCGGCAGGCGGCGATGCCGTAGTGCGCTTTGAGGATATCGGTCAGCGACGTGTCGAGCGAGTGGTTGAGCAGATCCGGCGCGAGTGCCGGGTCCACGCAGATGCGCTCGATCAGCACCGGCCGCCCATCAATCGTGCGGCGGCGCTCGATCAGGAACAGCGGCGAGCCGGGGGCGATGCGGAAGATATCGGCGATGCCAGAACTGGCGGGAATGACCTGTTTGTCCAGCGTTTCAGTGCCGGGCACGCGGCCTTGTTCGAGCACATAGCGCATGAAACCGGCCCAGCGCGTGGGATCGTAGGTGACAGCAGGGGGCGAGACATACCAGCCGCTGCGGTCGCGCCGATAGATCAGCCCTTCGGCTTCGAGCTGGGCAAGCGCTTCGCGGATCGTGCCGCGCGCGGTGCCGGTTTCCGACTGGAACTGCC